>JAUVDU010000138.1 GCA_030595135.1 Deltaproteobacteria bacterium
TCCTTCTCAAGAACCCGCTCAAGATAAACTTGAGTCTCCTGCAGAAGATCAGAAAAAATCTTTTTCACCGGCTCAACCGCATTAATATCGACATAACGCTTCCCGGTAAAGAAGAGGCCACGCTCATAATCACCATTTCGGGCTCGCTGTAAAGCTTCCAGGATACAGAACTGTTGACCGCACTTTTTCAAACAGGCGTCACAGCTTTTAGGCCGAATCGAGTTATCGCCGGAAAGATATTTCTCAACCAGTGGCGTAAGGATAGCATTGGCCGGCAAACCCACCGGCGACATGATACGAACCAAATCAGAAGCCTTGGCATTAATCAACAGATCTTTGAAATTTTTATGCACGGTACACTCGTCACTTAAGAGAAATCGGGTTCCGAGCTGAACTCCGGCGGCCCCCATCTCCAACTGCCGAGCAATATCAGCTCCATTGACGAAACCACCGGCAGCAATCACCGGAATTGAAACGGCCTCACAGATGGCCGGCAAAAGATCGGTCGTTTTCTCCTCAGATCCGAGATGACCACCGGCATCACAACCCTCGACAATCACGGCGGCGGCACCCAAACGTTCCGCCATGCGCGCAACTTTTGCTGAAGCTACCATAATTACAACCGGAGTTTTCCACTCTTTACAGATCGTAAAAACATCGCGGGAAAAACCGGCTCCGGCAACCACGACATCAACCTTCTCTTTCAGAGCAACCAGCACCGATTCCTTAAATTCCCGAGCCGCAACCATAACATTTAAGCCCAGCAAACCTTTAGTGGCGGCCCGAGCTTCACGCATCTGGCGGCGCAGATCATCCATGCTTAAACCGGTTGCGCCAATCACCCCGACACCGCCCTCTTCAGCTACGGCCACGGCCAATTCGGAGGTCGAAACCCCAACTGCCATACCACCCTGAATGATCGGCTGGTCGGCAATGGCATCGCCAATTTTCAAAAATGGAACTTTCATGATAAATTTTCCTTTACATTTTCAACTAAAAACTATTAAGTATCCTATGTTGCCAAGATGGCAATCAGAAGAGATAAAACCCAAAGAAAATAACATTAATATTTTATGGGCTAATAGTCCTTTTCCATACTATAAGTAAAGTTAAAAATCGTTAACCAACCAATTTACTCCAGAACACGTTTCATTACCCTATGACAGATCAAGACATATACTCAGATATAAAAAAACTGGCTCCGCAAATTGCCTATTTTTCCATGGAAATCGGCCTGCGGGTTGATCTGCCCACGTACAGCGGCGGCCTCGGCGTACTCGCCGGCGACACCATTAAAGCCGCCGCTGACCACCAGCTTCCCTATGTGGCCGTCACCCTGCTCTACCGAGAGGGTTATTTTCAGCAACACCTGGATGAAAACGGGCAACAGAGCGAAAAACCGGTCAAATGGAATCCTAAAGATCTGCTGATAGAACTCGACCGAATTACGATCACGGTTGAAATCGGTTCTCGCTCGGTTGCCCTGCGCCCCTGGCTCTATATAGTTGAGGGTTGCGAGGGCGGCCAGGTGCCGGTCTTTTTTTTAGACAGCGACCTGCCCGAAAACAGCCCCGAGGAGCGCCAACTGACAGCCCGTCTTTACGGCGGCGACCAACGCTATCGCCTCTCTCAGGAGATCATCTTGGGCATCGGCGGTTTGCGCCTGCTCAGAGCTCTGGAAGTACGCAACATCATTAACTTTCATCTCAATGAGGGCCATGCCGCCCTACTCACTTTAGAGCTCCTTAAACGCTACCAACGTGACATTGAAGAGACTTGGGATCCGGATCAGGTCTGGGATTATGAACGGGTTCGCCACCACTGTGTCTTTACCACCCATACCCCGGTTCCGGCCGGACATGACCGCTTCGATTACCACCTGGTTGAGGAACTGCTGGGCTCATATATGCCGCTTTCCGTACTCAAAAGATTTGCCGGCGATCATGATCTCAACCTGACCACGTTAGCCCTTAATCTCTGCCGCCACACCAATGCCGTCTCAAAATGCCACCGCGATGTCAGTACCCTGATGTTCCCCGATCATCATATCCGAGCGGTTACCAACGGCGTTCACTCACCCAGCTGGACCAATGAAGAGTTTCAAAAACTCTTCGACCACTACCTGCCCGGCTGGCGCCGGGACAATTTTCTGCTGCGTAACGCCATGCTTATCCCCGATGATGAGCTTTTTGCGGCCCACCAGAGCGCTAAACAACGCCTCTTCAACTATATCAAAAAGAAAACCGGCACCATCCTCGACCCCGAAGTCCTGACTATCGGCTTCGCCCGCCGGGCAACCCCCTATAAACGCGCAACCCTGCTCTTTTCCCAACCTGAAAGATTGCGCCACATAACTGAATATTTCGGCCCCCTGCAATTAGTTCTGGCGGGCAAGGCGCACCCTCAGGATGAACCCGGCAAACAGTTGATCAAAGATATTTTTGAGGCTCGGGAACAGCTCAGCGATACGATCAAGATCGTCTATCTTGAAAATTACGACATGGAGCTCGGTAAATTAATTACCGGCGGCGTCGATCTCTGGCTCAACACGCCGACCCGCCCCTTGGAAGCCTCCGGCACCAGCGGCATGAAGGCGGCTCATAATGGCGTACCCAACTTCAGTATTCTTGATGGCTGGTGGATTGAAGGCTGGATTGAAGGTAAAACCGGCTGGGCCATCGGCCCGCTGCCGACCGGCCCCGAAGTTGATCACGAAAGCAACCTCTTAGATGCCGATGATCTCCATGATAAACTGGAAAAAGAGATTATCCCGATCTATTATAATGAACGTCCGGCCTGGATTGAGATCATGCGCCAGGCGATCAGTTTTAACGCCTCGTTTTTCAACACCTACAGGATGCTCATGGAATACTACATGAATATCTACACCTTTGATCCGTCGACCCGGGTCACCCTTGGTTCCCGGCAAAAACATCACTGATGGCGTCGTAAACTAACAATAAAGGGTTGACAACAAGTAATCCGAAATAGTATACCAGCGGCGCTTTAAGCATCAGCCCATTTACGCTCACAGGAGTCAAACAGACCATGCTCGACCTGAAGTTTATCCGCAACAATCTCGAGACCATTGCCGCCATGTTGACGGCGCGTTGCAACGATCTCGATTTAAGTGAGTTCAAGACGCTGGACAGTCAGCGCCTGGCTCTCTTAGGCCAGGTCGAAACCCTGAAAAACCAGCGCAACACCTGTTCCGACTCAATTGCCAAAATGAAAAAGGCGAAAGAGGATGCAAGCACCGAGATTGCCGCCATGCGCGATGTCTCCCGGCAGATAAAAAAGCTTGATGCCCAGGTCGCTGAAGTTGAGAACCAACTCTATGAGATTATTTACCTGATTCCCAATCTCACGCATAGCAGCGTCCCTCAAGGCAACAGTGAGGAAGATAACAGCTTTGTTCGAGAATGGGGCACAAAACCGGAACTATCATTTCCTCCGATCCCGCACTGGGAAATTGGAGAAGAGCTGAAAATTCTCGACTTTGAGCGAGGGGCTAAAATCACCGGGGCGCGCTTCACCCTCTACCGGGATCTGGGAGCCAAACTGGAACGGGCCTTAATTAATTTTATGCTCGACCGGCATACCGATGAACATGGCTATACCGAAGTCCTGCCGCCGTTCATCGTTAACCAGGCTTCAATGACCGGCACCGGTCAACTGCCCAAATTTGCCGACGACCTCTTCAAACTTGAAGGCTTGGACTACTATCTGATTCCGACAGCTGAGGTTCCGGTCACCAATATCTTCCGCAACGAGATCCTTGAAGATAGTGAGTTGCCGAGCTACTTTGTTGCCTATACGCCCTGTTTTCGCAAAGAAGCCGGTTCCCACGGCCGCGATACCCGAGGCCTGATTCGCCAACACCAATTCAACAAAGTGGAATTGGTCAAGTTTGCCGATCCGGAAAACTCTTATGAAGAACTGGAAAAATTGCTGGTTAATGCCGAATCCATTCTCCAGGCACTTAACCTGCACTATCGAGTGGTTAATCTCTGCAGCGGAGATCTCGGCTTTTCAGCCAGCAAAACTTATGATATAGAAGTCTGGCTACCGGGCCAAGGGGTTTACCGCGAGATCTCATCTTGCAGTAACTTCGAAGATTTCCAGGCCCGCCGGGCCAATATCCGCTACCGCCCGAAAACCGGCGGTAAAACCCGTTTCGTCCACACCTTGAACGGCTCCGGCCTGGCGGTTGGTCGCACCGTGGTCGCCATTTTAGAAAATTACCAACAAGAGGACGGCAGCGTCATCATTCCCGAGGTATTAAGACCTTATCTGGGGGGCAGGGATAAGATCAGCAATAATAAATAAACTATGGAGGGATGGCCGAGTGGCTTAAGGCGGCGGTCTTGAAAACCGTTGAGCGAAAGTTCCGTGGGTTCAAATCCTACTCCCTCCGCCATTTTCAAAAAAAGCCCGGCGAATCATGTTCGCCGGGCTTGACATTTTAACAACCTTCTGGTAAACGACGTTCCTCCTTGAGAAATTCAAGGAAATGAGCAAGAAACCAGATACAACCTACACTACAACACGGAGAGATGGCCGAGCAAGGCTGAAGGCGCTCGCCTGCTAAGCGAGTATGTGGTTTATCCTGCATCGAGGGTTCGAATCCCTCTCTCTCCGCCACTTTTTAAGAACAGATACAAACATTGCGCCGCTAGCTCAGCTGGATAGAGTGCCTGACTACGGATCAGGAGGCCGGGAGTTCGAATCTTCCGCGGCGCGCCAATAAATACAAGGGGTTAACTGATGCTTTCAGTTAACCCCTTTTTAGTTTTCAAAAAATGGCCCCCACTTTGACCACCAAACAGCTCTCCTTGCCCTCTTTTATTCAAGTCGAAGATATTCGCAGCGGTAATCTTGCCAGGCTCCTTTTATTCTCAGAGTGGTAAAATGATTTGACAATCTGTATCGCACAGGATACAATAAGGGTTATGAAATACGAACTTCGTAGTACCAAAAATTTCAGCACATGGCTTGCTAAATTAAAAGACTCCGCGGTCAAGCGTAAAGTCTTAGCTCGCCTTGCCCGTGTAGAGAACGGTAACTTTGGTGACTGCAAACAAATTGATACCAATCTCTTTGAGCTGCGCTTCTTCTTTGGTAGCGGCTTGCGGATTTATTACACAATTCAAGGTGATAAGGTTGTGCTGTTGGTTACTGGCGGCGACAAATCCAGCCAGAGCAAAGATATTGAGAAAGCCAAAAACATCTTGAATAATTTGGAGGACTAATCATGGCTACTAAAACTTTCCCTTTCGACATTGCCGAACACTTGGATACCCCCGAAGCGATCCGCGAATTTTTAGAAGAAGTCGCAGCGACCGGCAACGAATCCGATTTTATTCACGCATTAAACACCGCTGCCAGAGCTAAAGGTATCACCGAAGTAGCGAAAGAGGCCGGAGTTACTCGCGCAAGTCTGTATAAATCTCTCTCAGAAGGTGGTAATTCACATTTTTCCACGATCAGCAAGGTAACTAAAGCTCTTGGTTGCAGACTAGCCGTC
>JAUVDU010000145.1 GCA_030595135.1 Deltaproteobacteria bacterium
GCTGACAATAACCAACAGCTGGAAACCATCCTATCATCATATAAAAACACTATTGCCCAACCGGTTGCCGGCTATCTGAGTGCCAATAAGAAGTACCGGATCGGCGATCTCAGCGGAGCAGCGGAACTTTACAAAAACAACAATAAGGTTGCAAACCGTCACCTCAAAGATCTTGAACGCCTGGGCCTGGCCGTTATTCATTTCCAGCAAAAGGAGTATGCCAACGCCATCTCAATTCTTGAACAAATGCAGACCGAACAAAGCTTTATCAACGAAGATCTTTACCTTCTTTTGGGTCTCAGCTACGAAAAAAGTAATCAACCTGAAAAAGCTGTTGCGACCTACGAAAACATGATCCAACTACTGCAAAACTCATTTTTTAAACCTTGGGCTCAAGAGCGCCTGCTCAGCTTGAAGAATTTGGCAAAATCTTAATTGTTTTATTGCTATTACCTAGAAATTACTGACAATTAAAACCATCTCTCACTTTTCAACCAACAATACCTAGGAACAGCCCTCAAACGAGCTTTTAAAGCGGGTTCGAGGGCTTAATTGTTTTATCAGATGCAGCAAACTATCATCAAAACAGCAGTTTCCCGTTGTGATCTCCGCAAGAGAGCTGGAGTAACTTTTGCTATTCTTTTTTGCCTCATCTGCGGTTTGGGGTGCACTCATACCCCTCCCCCACCCGAGAGGCCTGAACTCTCTAAGCAATTCTATAATAATTTGCTGACCGCGTTCTCGGCCCGGGACTACGCTCTGGTCAAAACCGGTTTACAAAAAATAGAAGAGGCCGGCATTGAGGACAAACGTACGCTCTACCTCAAGGCTATGGTTGCCTTAATTGAAAACAGAACGGAAGATGCGATTACAGCTCTCAAAGCAGCCTTGGTTTTCGACCCCGAATATGCCGAAGCCCACAACACTTTGGGCAGCATCTATATGCAGCAAAAACGTTTCGCTGAGGCCGAAACGGAGTTCATTGAGGCCTGTAGCAACGCGAACTACCAGACTCCAGAAAAGGCCTACCTTAATCTGGGCAAGCTCTATCAACTACAAGATAAAAATGAGCAGGCCCAAGGCTGTTATATTAAGGCAGCAACGATCAACCCTGACTATTTTCCTCCACATTATGAGCTCTGTTCGCTCTATATCAGTTTAAATAAATTTGAACTAGCTGCTCAAGAAGCCGAAAAAGCCCGGCAATTATCCCCTGAACATCCCGGCGTCTGGCTCCAAATCGGGGAAATTGAAAAAGCCCAACAAAATGATTACGCCGCAATAGAGGCTTTCAGGCAAGTCTTAGAACTACAGTCGATCGGCAGTTTTGCCGATCGTGCCACAATTCAATTGAACTTACTGACAAATGCAAAATAACGACAAAACACTATAAACTCCAGGTATACAACAACCATGAATCAAGATAGCGAAAACAATTTGCGCCAACAACGCATCAATAAACTTGAACAGATTAGGGAGTTGGGAGTCAACCCCTTCGCCAACGATTTTACACCGTCAACCACGGCGGCAGCCGTACTCAAAGAGTACAGTGAACAAGAAGCCGAAACGCTCGAAGAAAATGCCCCACCGGTAACCGTTGCCGGACGCATTGTCTCATTGCGACATTTCGGCAAAGCCGCTTTTGCCCACATTCAGGATCGCAGCGGTAAGGTTCAAGCCTATATCCGCAAGAACCTGATTGGTGAGGAAAACTTCAAAATTTTCAAGCTCTTTGACATCGGTGACACGATTGGAGTCAGCGGAACAATATTCAAGACCCGAACCGGTGAAGTCACAATTCAAGCGACCAACGTCCGGATGCTGTGCAAATCACTGCGACCACTACCGGAAAAATGGCACGGCTTAAAAGATATCGAAACCCGCTACCGGCAGCGTTATGTCGACTTAATCGTCAATCAGGAGGTTCGGGAAACGTTTGTCAAAAGAACGCAGATTATCGATATCATCCGGGATTTCTTTAAGGAAAGAGAGTTTCTTGAAGTTGAAACACCGATGATGCAGACGGTTGCCGGCGGCGCTACGGCCCGACCCTTTACCACCCATCATAATGCTTTAAATCTCGATTTAAACTTGCGTATCGCTCCTGAATTATATCTCAAGCGACTGGTAGTCGGTGGTTTTGAAAGGGTTTTTGAAATCAACCGCAATTTTCGCAATGAAGGCATCTCAATCAAGCATAACCCGGAATTCACGATGATTGAATTCTACCAGGCCTATGCCACCTATCTCGACTTGATGAGCATAACCGAAGAACTTTTTGTCACTATATGTCGCACCGTAAACAACAGCGACTCCCTCGTTTATCAAGGTCAGGAGATAAACTTCACGCCACCGTGGGATCATTTAACGGTTATCGAATCTATTGAAAAATACGCCGGAATTGCTCCCGAAAGACTCCAAACACGAGAAACAGTACTGGAAGTTATCGAAGAAATCGGACTTGAAATGGCCCCTCAGGAGAGAGAGTGTTACGGTAAATGTCTGATGAAACTATTTGACGAAAAGGTCGAAGAGCAGCTTATCCAACCGACCTTTATTACCGATTACCCAGTTGCTATTTCACCTCTTTCGCGAAGAAATGACTCTAACCCGGAAGTAACCGACCGCTTTGAACTTTTCATCGCCGGTCGAGAGATGGCAAATGCTTTTTCCGAGCTTAATGATCCGCTGGATCAGAGAGAGCGCTTTGAACAACAACTTAAAGAGAAAGCGGCCGGCGACCAGGAAGCCCACCAGTTTGATGCTGATTATCTGCGGGCTCTGGAGTACGGCCTCCCGCCAACCGCCGGTGAAGGTATCGGTATCGACCGATTAGTAATGCTCTTTACCGATGCCGCATCAATCCGTGACGTCATCCTTTTCCCGCTCCTCAAACCGGAACAGTAAGGGCTATCACTTTGCGGTTTGAACTATTTATTGCATTACGTCATCTATTGGGGCGGCGTAAACAGATCTTTATCTCACTGATCTCCATGATTTCGATCTTGGGGATTGCCCTAGGCGTCATGGCCCTGGTCGTGGTCATCGCGGTCATGAGCGGCTTTGAAAAAGAGCTGAAAAAGAAGATTCTCGGCAATACGGCCCACATCATGGTCATGAAATATGGCGGCGGCATCAGCAACTACAAAGATCTGACCACTACCATCGGCCGGATCGACGAAGTCGTAGAGGCGGCCCCTTTCATCCTTAACCAGGCGATGCTGACACATGGCCGCCAGGTCAATGGCGCCGGCATTCGCGGTATCGATCGAGATCATGATCCTTTACGCAAGAAACTTGAAGGGATGCTGGTTGACGGACGCTTTTTCTCGGCCCTAGATGAGAGCCAAAATCGTACTCCGGAAATTATCCTGGGCAGTGAACTGGCCAAAAGTTTAGGCGTTAAACCGGGCTCCAGCTTACGCTTAATCGCCCCCGGCGGCTCGCCGACACCATTAGGTCTGGTACCGAGAATGCAACGTTTTGTAGTTGTTGGCACTTATACCTCGGGCATGTACCAGTACGACTCGGCCCTGGCCTATACAACTCTGGAGGCCGCGCAAAAATTTTTCGCCCTGCCCGGTCAGGTCTCCGGGATTGCCATCGAAATCGAAAAGCTCTATGAGTCCGGAGCCGTCGCTGAAAAAATTCGTCAGGAATTGCCCTATCCCTACTGGGCTCGTGACTGGATCAGCATGAACCGTAACCTTTTTGCAGCTCTTAAACTTGAACGAATCACCATGTTTATCATCTTGGCGCTGATTATTATGGTGGCCGCCTTCAATATTATCTCAACCCTGATCATGGTGGTCATGGAAAAACATAAAGAGATTGCGATTCTCAAGACTATGGGGCTCTCTGCCTTTCGCATAATGCGTATCTTTGTCTGGGAGGGGATGATAATCGGTTTTGCCGGAACCATCTTAGGCTTAGCCGGCTCTCTGGTTCTCTGCGAAATTCTTAAGCGCTACGACTTCATCACCCTGCCGGGCGATGTCTACTACTTTGAGACCTCCCTGCCGGTTGACCTGCAGATATTCCACCTGGTTGCGACTGCGGGCCTTTCACTGGTGCTCTCCTTTGTGGCGACCCTCTATCCATCTTTTCACGCCTCCCGCCTGTTACCGGCTGAAGCCTTACGCTATGAATAAGGAGATCGGGATGCTTAAAGATCAGAGTGGAAAGCTCTCATGATTAAAGTGGAGGCTTTAAAAAAAAGTTTTTTTCTCGACAAACGCGAAATTTCCGTTTTAAAAGGGCTTGATTTTACAATTGAAGCCGGAGAACGTATCGCTATCTGTGGAGAATCGGGTACCGGTAAAAGCACCTTATTACAAATCATCGGTTCGCTTGACAGACCGACCAGCGGCAGCGTCACTTTTATGGGAACGAATATCTTTTCCCGCTCCGAAAAAGAGCTGGCAAAATGGCGTAATTTAAGTCTTGGTTTTGTTTTCCAATTTCACCACCTGCTCCCGGAATTCAGCGCCCTGGAAAATGTCATGACCCCGGTCTTGATCAATAATTTATCGATGCCCGAGGCCAGAAAAATGGCTTGCCGACTCCTGCAAAAAGTCGGGCTTGAAGAACGCCTGAACCATAAACCCGGGGAACTCTCGGGCGGAGAGCAACAACGAGTGGCCCTGGCCCGCGCCTTGATCATGCGACCTCAGGCGGTTTTGGCTGATGAACCAACCGGCAATCTTGATGCCAACACCAGTCAGGAGATAGTCGATCTACTCTTGGAGTGCAACCGGGAAGACAACACCACGTTGTTGCTGGTCACCCACAGTCAACGCCTGGCGGCCCAAATGGATCGTACTATCTTTATCGAAAACGGCCTGATTGCAGAAACCTAATTTTTAACATTTTTATTAAAATATACTTTTTAACATAAATGATATACACCTCTATTATTCGACAAAACTTTCGCAGCCTGTTGCTAATAACAGGACTCCTGTCGGTACTTCTCTGCTTTTGCTGCCCTTCTCTAACTGGGGCCTCTGAAGAGAGCTTCGAGGAAAAAACGGTTGTCGAAATTGTCGTTCTGGGTAACCAGAAAGTTACTAAAGACACGATAACCGACAAGATGAAAACCAAAGTCGGAGATCAGCTTTCAACAACCACCCTGGATCAGGATCTCAAGGCTCTTTTCAGCTTAGGCTTTTTCGATAACTTGATGATCAACCTGGCAGCCGTCGGAGACGGGGTGGAAGTCGCGATCATTGTGGTTGAAAAACCCACCATCAGTGCAATCGTCATCAAAGGCAATAAAAAAGTAAAACGTAAAGACCTGCTAAAAGAGATCACCCTCCATACCTTTAACATTCTCAATGAAGAACGGCTCCAGGAGAGTCTTGAAAAAATGAAGGCCTACTATCAGGAGGAAGGT
>JAUVDU010000179.1 GCA_030595135.1 Deltaproteobacteria bacterium
GCTTCGCGGCGACTCAAACTGCTGTTTACTTCAGGTGACAACTACCCTAACACAGGGGGCTTGCTGCTTCATATGTCCTGAAAAGAAAATAGTTATATCCATCATAAATTGGAATGGTACCGGCAATAGCCTTGTGCGAGATACAGCACTTCTCATGTTCTTTAAATTTTTCGTTTTGCAGCCCTATAAACTTAACTTCAATTGCGGTTGAACTGTTACCTGGTGATGTTGCTTCAATATCATAATCTCCGTCAAGTGCTTCTAAGTTGTCAATTTCCCAGCCTTGATGTTCAAGCCATGCTGCACACAAAAGCTCATTAATTTTGCCGTCATGTCCTCGGGATTTTTGATGCCTTTTCAAGGGCGTCTTTTGTTCAGTCCAACGTTCGACTAAATCTTTTTTATAATCATTTTTTAACTTTTTTGGAATGTTGTCATCCATAAGATAGCGATGGATGGGAAATGTGATTTTTGATAATATCCCGTGTTGGAATGCACCCAAAACCTTATGTTTATGTCCTACCGTATTATCGGTTAAATGTTCTGCATTTTTTTGAAAATCAGCCCATACACAGTCGGGAACCAAAATTTCTTTCAAGGCGGTGCATTTTTCTCTTATAGCCGTAAATTCTTGCAATAAGTTGTTTCTATCTGTGCATTTGATTGATTGGCAAGGGCAATGAATATTTTTATTCACAAATGGTTTCCCTATTAAAAAAGTTGAAAAAATCATTCCCGAATTCAGGACGCTGGGGGGGTAGACCCCGTTTTTTCACGTTTTTTCGATTTCGCAAACTCACTTTGCTAAATCTGCAATTGAGAATGATAGGTCAGATAAAATTTCTTCATTAAATCCAGATTTCGATGAGAATAACCTCTGCCAAATTCGGCGGTTAGCTCTTGGGAAATTTTTTTTAGAGTCTCTTTTCCGTAGCCTGCTCTTTTTTGCCCTCGCTGTTCTTCATTAACAATTTACAGAAATATCCTCGGGTCTGAATTTTGACAACTTAATTTCTTTTACTATTTTATAGTGTTTATCGTTACCTGTTAATAATGAAAGACCATGAGACACTGCCGTTGCACCTATTAAGGCGTCTGCGAGCTCTACTGAATGGCTTAAATAATGCTGTTCAACGTAAAACATAGCTTTACTTGATATTTCTTCTGTAATGTAGATAATTTTTGTGTCCCATGACTTTAGGGCTTTGCGTAATAAAGATAATTCTTTTTTATTCCTCATGCCTTGAACTAATTCCATATAAGTTACAACTGAGATTGTGAAACCTTTGTGTTTCTCAATGGCTTCCAGGGCATTAGGGTTGCCACGCATGTACCAAATTATTACATCGGTATCAATTAGCATGGAACCTTCCTTTTCTTATATTTATTACATAATTTTCTACATCTTCAGTTTGTTTGTTATCGTTCCAGATGCCAAATAATTCATTTGGCATTATATCTTGTATTTTATCTTCAACTATTGGTACTAATTTAGCACAAGGTTTTCCCCGATATGTTATTATAACTTCTTCCCCTCTTTTTACAGTGTTTAATAGTTCTGTAGAATGGAATCTGAGATCTTTCGCTGTTGCTTGCATCTTGAACCTCATTTTTGAGTTAAGTTTATATTTTAGAATGTAATGTTTATGGCTTTGGAAGTCAAGTTTTGATTATTTTTTAGCGGAGAAAAATAGTAAAGATAGGGGGTGGCAGACCCTGTTTTTTGCTCTAACAGAAGTGGAGGTTTCACACTTCCAATATAAGTATAGTTTCCCCGGAATATCGGAATATTGCCCGATTATCTCTATGGAAAGTATACGACCTAAAGGATTGAGGGAATGGATAAACAACTTCTGATTTTTGACTTGGACGGAACCCTGATTGACAGCCGTTCAGACTTGACAACCGGTATCAACCTGATGCGCGACCATTACGCTCTGTCGCCGCTCACGCAGGAGACGGTGAGCAACTATATCGGCGGCGGCATCCGTAATCTGGTTGAACGGTCGCTGCAGGAGGTAAAGGTGGATATTGAGGAAGCGCTGGCCCTGACCCTCAAGTTCTATTCAGAGCATATGATGGATCAGACCAAATTTTATCCGCATGTCGAAAAGGGGCTGAAAACACTTTTTTCTAACGGTTATATCATGGCGGTACTTAGCAATAAACCGGGAGTTTTAACGCGACTGATTATCGAGCAACTTGGCGTCTCAGACTATTTCTACCGGATTATTGGAGGAGGCGATCTCAAAAACCTTAAACCTGCACCAGACGGGATTTGTCAGCTTATAGATCAATCCGGGATTCCCGCGCATAACTGCTGGATGATCGGTGACCACCACACCGATCTTGAAACTGCAAATAACGCCGGAGTAAGAAGCGGTTTTGTCAGCTACGGAATCGGCCACCCCGGTAAATTTAATGCCGATCAAACCTGGCCCGGATTTGATGAACTGGTGGATTATTTCTGGTAAGTGGAGTGATTTAGTTGTTTCCGATTTATGAAGGCTTGACCGTTGGTTGATAATTATTGAGTTCCTCGTGAATTTTTTTACTTTTAAAGTCTATTTTTTTCTTGGAAAACTTTTTTCAGTATGTTAGTCCATTTCTCACTTTCAATTGAAGGTTTTCAATTGATATTGATACTTTTTTAAACCACTCCTTTTACGGTCATTAATTCAATGTCTGAAGCCGATTTTGTCCATCTCCATTTACATACGATGTATAGCCTTCTCGATGGGGCGATACGGGTTCCCGATCTCATGAAGAGAGCTTGTGATTACGGGATGAAAGCTGTCGCCCTGACCGATCATGGAAATATGTTCGGGGCGGTTGATTTTTTTCAGCAAGCTAAGAAAAAGGATCTTAAGCCGATTATCGGTTGCGAAGTCTATGTCGCTCCTCAGGGTCGTTTTGTCAAAAACAAGAGGAGTGATGCCGAGTGGGATAACGCCCATCATCTAGTTCTCCTGGCGATGAATGAGCAGGGCTATAAAAACCTCTGCCAACTGGTGACTAAGGGCTATCTTGAAGGTTTCTACTATAAACCGAGGATTGATAAAGAGTTATTGATTGAGCATCATCAAGGCTTGATCGCTTTAAGTGCATGCCTTGGGGGAATTATCGCTTCTCCCTTGCGGCGTCAGGATCGGGTTACAGCGGCGGCTGAAGTTGAGTTTTACCGTGATCTTTTTGATGAGCGCCGTTTTTTTCTTGAGATTCAAGAGAACGGTTTGGCCGAACAGGTGGAGGTTAACCGCCAGATAATTGAGCTCGCCCAAGAGTATTCAGTACCTTTGGTGGCGACCAATGATTGTCACTTTTTAAATCGCGAAGATGCTCATGCCCATGAGGTTCTGCTCTGTGTTCAGACGGGTAAGAATATGGATGATCCCAAAAGGATGCGCTATCCGGAGGAGCTCTATTTCAAATCATCGGAGGAGATGGCGCAAGCTTTTGTCGACTATCCGGAAGCGATATCGAATACGGTCGAGATCGCCGATCGTTGTAACTTTGAATTTGAATTTCGTAACTATCGGCCACCTAATTTTGTCCCGCCTGAAGGTAAAACGCTTAATGATTTTCTGGTTGAGGAGTGCCGGGACGGTTTAGCCAAAATATGGCCGCGTATCGAAGCCTATTATGACGGCAACTTTACGCATGAGTTACAAGAGAGCTATCGTCAGCGCCTGGAGCGGGAGATCGGCATTATCTGCGATATGGGTTTTGCCGGCTATTTTCTTATCGTGGCCGATTTTGTTAACTATGCGCGGCGGAAAAAAATTCCGGTCGGCCCCGGGCGCGGTTCTGCGGCCGGGTCGCTGGTTGCCTATGCCTTGCGGATTACCGATATTGATCCTTTACCTTATGGCCTTCTTTTTGAGCGCTTCCTTAATCCGGAACGGGTTTCGATGCCGGATATTGATATGGATTTTTGTATCCATGGCCGCGATCAGGTGATCAAGTATGTGACCGAAAAATATGGTGAGGATCGAGTCGCCCAGATTATTACTTTTGGTCGGATGCAGGCCAAAGGGGTGATTCGGGATGTGGGTCGAGCTCTGCATATGCCTTTTGCCGAAGTCGGTAAAATTGCCAAGCTGGTGCCCAATGAACTGAAGATGACGTTGAAAAAAGCGGAAGAGCTGGAACCCGGATTTGCTAAATTGCGTCAAGGTAATGCTCTTGAAAGGGAGCTTATCGAGGTCGCCCACTCGCTCGAAGGTTTGAACCGGCACGCTTCGGTACATGCCGCCGGGGTGGTGGTGACTGATCAGCCTTTGGTTGATTATCTACCACTTTATCGCGGCGCCAAGGATGATGATGTTGTCGTTACCCAGTATGATATGGGTTTTGTCGAAGAGTTGGGACTGATTAAATTCGATTTTCTCGGTCTGAAAACCCTGACCGTTATCGATAACGCTTTAAAGATAATCAACCGAAACTGCAAGAGAGAAGAAGACCTTTTTGATGTTAGTACGATTCCTTTAGATGATCCGGCAACCTATGCGCTGCTCTCTTCCGGGGCTGCAGTTGGGGTGTTTCAGCTTGAAAGCAGTGGTATGCAGGATCTTCTGGTCAAACTTAAACCTGGCTGTTTTGAAGATATTATCGCTCTGGTCGCCCTCTATCGTCCTGGTCCGATTGAGAGCGGTATGATCGATGATTTTATCGCCTGCAAGCATGGTCGCCAGAAAGTTGAATATCTGCTGCCCGAGTTAGAGTCGATTTTGAAAGAAACCTACTGGGTTATCGTTTATCATGAACAGGTTATGCAGATCGCGCAGAAG
>JAUVDU010000331.1 GCA_030595135.1 Deltaproteobacteria bacterium
ACCTTCCATCAGCTTGTATTCAGGATTGCTTACAGAGGCTCGCATAGTTATTGTGCCGGTCATCGAATCAACCCGGTTATCGGCAAAATTGACTTTTCCGGTAAAGGTTTCGCGTTTGAAAATATTGAGCTGACTCGGAACCCGGACCTGGGCGTCAAGCACCTTTTTCGAGGCAAATTTTTGTATGATTTGGAACTCTTCCTCGGTTGGTCTGAAATAGGCGTACATCGGATCGTCGGAAACCATTGTTGTGAGTACGGTTTTCTCTCCGAAACCGACGATATTGCCAATGTCAACATTGAGGCGGCTGATGCGGCCGGATATCGGGGCTCGGACAGTGGTGTAGCTCAAGTTGAGTTTTGCCGTCCTGATTGCGGCGTCATTGGCCTCAAGTGTCGCTAATAGTTCATTCTTCTTGGCTTGATACTCTTCCAGGGTAAGCCTGGGAGCCAGACCTTCGGCAACCAGCGGTTCAAAACGTTTGACATTGGCAGTTGCCAGGTCAAGGGTGGCCTGGTCGCGTTTGCGTCGGGCCTGGGCCTGATGCAGGTCATCCAGATAACTGTTCTTCTCAATTTCAAAAAGTTGCTCACCTTTTTCAACGAGAGCACCTTCCTGAAAAAGAACTTTCTCCAAAATGCCGGTTACCCGAGCTCGAACCTCAACCCTTTTGGAGGCTTCAGTTTTGCCGGTAAACTCCAGCCAGATGGGAATTGGCTCTTTCTTGACGATAATCACTTCGACCGGCAAAGCCGGAGGTGCGGCCGGGGCTTGGGTCTCTTTTTGCTTTTTAGCAAAGCTGCTTGCCGGAAAGGCGATCAAAATCGCCATCAGGCCGATAGTCAGGAGTCGTTTCATGGGAAAAATCCTTATTTTGTTTTTCTGGTTGCTAATTCCGGCACCACGCCTATCGCATTTTCAATCCGGGCCAGCGCCGTCAGGTAGTCATAGTAGGAGGTTACCAGATTTGACTGGGAACGGGTCAGGCTGAGTTGGGCGTCATTGTATTCGATCATGTCATTAAGGCCAGCTTTATAACGTTTGTCGGCCAGATAGAAATTTTCGGTCGCCAATTGCATGGTTTCATCGGCAATGTCAACGCTGTCATGATACTCAAGCCCTCTCAGCCAACTGTCGGTGACTTCCTTGGTGATGGCTAGTTCAAGTTCTTTGAGGTTGGCGCTGATTTCAGCAAAACGGGCCTTTGCGGCAACTGTTTCACCTTTAGTTTGGAATCCGGAAAAGATTTCCCATGTAAGGTTAACCCCAAAAAACCACTGATCCTGAACCGAGGTCAGGTCGGTATCGTAATCGTCGTAGCTGGCATGAGCATTAATCGATGGGAAGTAGCCGCTTCTGGCGCGGCGAATTTCCGCCTCGGCGGCACGGGTCAGAGAGTTGATCGCTTTCATATCGGAGCGCGAGCTGAAAGCAATTTCCAGTAACGGTTCCACAGAGTCGGACAGAGGTGGTTTCTCGGTAGATAGGTCTTGCAGGGATCCTTCGTTATTGATTAACTCATAATTGCCATGATTGGGTCTGGTGCCGAGAATATGTTCGAGTTGAACCCTGGCTATTTTCAGATTGGAGCGGGCTCGAAGCAGGGCCAGACGCGAATCAGAGAGATTTACTCCGGCATTGGTTACATCAATTTTCGTCCTGATTCCGGCGGCAAAATATTTACGGGCACGATAGAGCTGCTGCTTATAATTAGCCACGGCATCTTTTTCTACGTTAATAAGTCGTTTGCGGGCCAGTACCGTATAAAATTCTCTTTTACAGGCGAAAGCTACATCTTTGCGTATCTGTTGCAGGTTCTCTTTAGCCGCTTCCAGACTGCTGCGACCGGCGGCGATGGCGCCGCCGGTATTACCAAAGTCATAGATCAGTTGGGACGCAATTACTGATGCGTGGCTGACGGAGTCTTCGTCGTGGGGTTCGAGATTATCAATATACTGTCGACCAACGCCAGCCTCAACTGCGAGGTGTGGTAGATAACCGGATCGGGCCTGAGTCAGGAGACCTCGGCGCTGCTCAACCTGCTGTCGGACAATCTCGATTCTGGGGCTGAATTTCTGGGCTATTTTGACCACTGCATCAAGGTTAAGCTTTACCGCTTCGGCCGCTTCACTAGAGCCGGCAGTTAATGAAAAAAACAAAAAAGATGTTAAAAGAAAAAAGAAAAATGGAAACCTCGGCTTTGATTTCATTGTAGTCCCATACATTTTAAAGTTTTTAATTGCGCTACATTTATATGTTAAGGGGGGGGGTCTCAGTATCCAGATGGATTAGAAAGCTACCTTAAAATATTATTTTTGTAAAGAAAAAAAGAGAAGCCAGGGGGGCGCTGGGGAAAGATGTTCGGTATGGATATATTGACTTAGATCCTTTTTTTTGGTAATCTTCTCGAATAGATATGAACAGTTCCTAATTTCTTTAAAATGGAAGAATATTGTCATGCGTTTTTTTATCGCTATCCGTAATCTGTTGTTTGTCGCCGCAACTCTCGCTTTGCTGGCCGGTTGTTCAATCTCTTACTTCAGTGGCAAGTCGTCCGATTCTGTCACTTCCAGCGTCTCTTCGGGCGGCGGTGATAGTGATAGTGCGAAGGTCGACAAAGAGATTAATAGTTATACGGAAGAGGTGGTTGTCGTAACCGATTTTTATGTCAGCCAGGGGAAAAATAATAAAGCGTTTCAGCGCCAAATAACTGATGTTGCCGGAAATCACGGAATTACTGACTGGGAAAATGAGGATTCCACGTTTGTCGCCATGGGTAAAGGCCTAAAACGAGCCGGGGTGAACGAAGAGAATATTGCGAGCCTGCCCTATTTTGCCACGATTGCCAAGAGTCCCAAATATGCTTTGCTCCTGAAAGGCTACAACGAATAGGCACGTTTAAGTGCGGCATTTTTTTCTTACGGTTTATATCGTCGGCTGGGTCTGCCTTTTTAGGGTAGGCCCAGTTTTGTTTGAATCCAAGTAACTATTCAGCGTAAGTATAAAAGCTCCGAATATTGATGAATTTGCGGGTTAGATGGCAGTGACGAGTTATGGATAATATTTAGCCCGCTCTGTGCGCAATAGCAAGTTAATGGCTTCTATATTGACTGTTAGTCGTTTATGTGGTATGGTGAGATTATGTTTTCGTC
>JAUVDU010000214.1 GCA_030595135.1 Deltaproteobacteria bacterium
CTACGTTTTCGGCGACGACGACCAATGTTTTGATGTCGGTTTTGATGATGCCGAAGATGCTCTGAAATAAAATTTAGAATTGTGCAGGTTTGTTAATATTATTCTCTGTCTTTCAATACGGAGGCTCATAATATGCGAAAAAGAAACTTTCTTTCAAAATACATCGCTATCACTCTTCTCACCTGTTTTCTTCTTCTTTTCCAACCTCCGACCAAAAACCAACTTATTCAATCTCCAGCCTGGGCCGGAAACACGGGATGGAGTGATGCGTTTGGCAGTTCTCCCGGAAAAAGCTCCCCTGAGGCCCGGAAACCAGCCGCTTCTGGCGGTGGTTGGAATACGGTAATTGATGATGATCGCTATAATCCGATAGTTTACGAAAAGAAAAAAACCGAAAATGGATCTCGCCCGCAATCCAAAAACCAGCCTCGGGTTGAAATGGCCGCAGCTGAAAATCTAGCATCATTCCAACCAGAAGCCCTCGAACTGATAGATACTTTGCTGGCCGCCAATACGCCGGCCGAGATGCCACCAACTCTCTACATCAACAACATGACAAAAGTTCAATACGCCGGGGCGGTCTCGATGGCGATGGAGGGCATGCGGCTTTTCTACGGCGAGATGGATAAAGAACAAGAGGGTCTTTTTGAGTCCCGTTGGCTGCCGCTTTTCAGATATCCAAGCCAGGAGATTGTCTTCTACGTCAACCAGCTTAACCCTCTCCTGGTTAAGTTTTTAGCCCTCCGGGCCGCCCTCAACGATTGTCTTGAAGATTTCAATGCCACCCAACTTGCAGTTATGAGTTGCACCGAGATTGGTGATGCTTTTGGAGTATCTCAAGCCATGGATTCGGCCGTTATCTATGCTCTGGTCGGCAAGGTTCTTAATGCCCGCCTGCAACTGGTCGGCAAGGAGATTATCGCCTTGGGAGAGCCGCCTAATGCGGCGGGTTTAATGAAAAAAGCCCGGCAAAAACATGAAAATGCCTTTAAAGAGTTTTCGCTTATTTCAATTACTCCAAGCAATCTTAAAGCCGTACCCGGCCGAGAGTACACGTTCAGAATAGAAATTGCCGATTATGATAATTACAAAAGAAAGGATAAGCTCTCTCTCTCTTGTCAGGGACGGGGAAAAATTGAAAATGGCGTACTGATAATCAAAAAAACTTTCCATAAAAAGATCGGCGCAAGCGAAAAATTCACAGTCCAACTCCACCAATACCCCGGCCCCAAAATCCTGGCAACGGTAACAGCCGAGATTACGATGGTAAAAAATCCCGGCTGCTGGACTTTGGTCGATTGCCACACCTATGAAACGGGAAAAGAGAGCTTCCTCCTTACCTATACAATCGACAAAGAAAAGTGTCGTATTGAAAGTTCATTGACCCCGCCTTCATTTAGCGGGAAAAATTTTCATTTCGGCTACTTGAACAACTGGAAAGCTCCACTTCAACGACTCTTCCCCAAAACTAAAATGCAGATTCCGGTCAACATCACAAGGCTTCGGCCTCTTACATGTGAAGAATTTAGCGAGGAAAATTTCAGAAAACTCGATCATAATGCATATAATGCACCCGTCAAAGAAAAGGTTAAAATTCTTAAAGATTTATCCGATTGCAATACCTGCTTAACTAACTGCGGGACTCATAAAAATCCTTGTGGTGGTTGTGAGAAGCCTGATCCTCCTTCAATTGAACTTTCCTTATTCACCGACCTTGAATTATCCAAACGAGTAGAAAACAACCCCTGGACAACCAGCTCTCTGAATAGCTCAGCAGCTCAACTGGAAAACGGAGCCTTTAAAACTCATGCATTGCTAACCCAAATCGTACCAAATGGTATCCAGGAGGATCGTTATAATAAAGATAAACCAAATTTAATCTCATTTCATGTTCAGATAACAAATGGTTTTTTTTATAGCAAAGATTCTAACTATCACAACAGCGGAGCTTGTCCAAGATGCCGGGTTGGAGTGGTCTACGTCTACAAATGGGATCCCAGCGGCAACCAGATCAAACCCTTAGGTCTTGGCAGTCAAAATACTACAGGCTCACCAGCCAATCCATCTGAAGTCCTGACAAGTGAGCAAGAAAAGGCTGAAAAAATTATTTTCCATCAGCACAATATCAAATATTTTGCGACAAATATTAAAGCTCTGAAAAAGCAGCTCAAAAATACCGACAATCCTCAAGCCAGAAACCAACTGACCCGTAACCTGCTCTACACCCAGGATGCTCAGCAACGAGAGATAGATGCCATCACGACGATTCAAACCGGCAAGTTTGTCCGCACCCGTACCGCCATTGATGCCTTAAACATGAAAATCATGGCCGATGAAAGCCGTAAACTTGTAGCTCATTTTCACACTCTTAAACGTATTCTTGAACGTGGACCGCGATTAATTGATCTAGCCCCAAGAGCTGATCAATTAGAATTAAGAAAATTTTTCCATCGCAATGTCACGGCCAAATATATCAGTACCGGCAAGAGCGAAAAACTGAACGATACTATGAAAGCCTTGGGTAATCGGGTTCTGGGCGCCATTGAGGTTGAAAAAGAAAAGTATGAAGAAGATGCGGACTTTTATGATCGACAGCTATGTGCGGCTCAAAATGTAAAAACCTTTACCGATTATTCGCTGATGGCTCTATCTTTTGCCACAACGGGTCCCACCGCCTCCTATACTCTTTTTGGCAATCCTGGCGTGATCACCGCATCAGGGGTTGTTTTTACAGCTTACAGCGGGGCCAGCGGTTATTTTGAAAAAGGCATAGGAGAAGGAGTCAGCCGTATGCTCTCTTCATTTAATGCCTGTACAATCATTACAGATGCGGGTATGCGCGGTTATCAGGCCGGAGTTCTGCAAAATCTTGAAGAGTATGCGCATAATCCGCAAAAAATTGTCCTTGACGAGGAGAAAGCCGGATTTACAGGAGCCGCCTGGAGTGCAGGAACCGCCGCCGCTTTTTCGGTAGGTATCAAGTTTGGCATGAAAGCCTACCAAAACCGTCAGCAAACCATAAAAAATCGAGAATCCCTGCTTAATCTTAAATATGACAAGACCATACAAGATAGTCAGGTGCGTCATTTTAAACGCCGCACGATCGCAGGTGCGAAAAAAGTAAAAACTTTCAGACATCGTCAAGAGGCGTTGAGCCGAGCTGGACAGGCTAATGCACCAAAAAGTGAAATCTTAAGGTTAAGATGCGAACTGGATAAGGCTTACATAGATATAAAAACCGACTATTTTGCCAAAAAAATAATGAAATCGATGGCGACAAAGGCAAAAGCTAGCTACAAAACTGCTTCCGGCAGGGCCCTTCATAAAACTGTGTACGCCTACAATTCAGCTGACTCAAGATTTACCAAACAACTCAAAACAAAACTTTCAGAACGAATGAGTCAGGCCGGATATAGTAAACAAAAATATAAAACATTTTCCAACTCGGCCTCTAAGGGTGGAATCGGTATGGACGTAGATATGGGAGCGATCGAACCACCTCGCTACAAAATCAAGGGCGGCAAAAGAGTCCGTAATCCAAAACACGATATTTGGCGTGAAAAGCTCACTCGTACCGTTAATGGTAAAACCAGCTCTATCAGCCCGCAAGATTTACAAAAAGCCGGCCAGAAACAACTCAATGCTTCCTTTAAAGATATTTATGGCCGCAAACCGGGTGAAGCGATGGTTGAGTTTACCACCAGCTACCACCCCGAAGCCTATCGAGATCCCCGCTGGCTCGGCAGCAAACAGTGTAAAACAGCACTCGTCTATAAAACTGATTCTAAATGGACCCAACAAGCGGCCGACGTTACCGATTTCAAGATCAACACCATGGACAAACATAATCCGTCAATGGGCTACTATGGCAGAATGCAGGAAAATTGCCGAGGCCTGGTCAAAGATATGAATACCAAGTTGCAACCACTGTTTAAACACTCTACAAACCCGAAAGCGGTTAAGCACATGAATAAACTAAAAGATGTCATGGAACGATTTGCCAATAATAAAATAGGCCCGGTAAAAGCCGAACAGATGCTCAGAATGCTGACCGGCAAAGCTGACGGAATCAGGGAAGTATCACAACGCTTCAGCATCATGCTCCAAGGTTTAAAAAACTAGAATGTAACTGTTCAGGTTACGGCCTTTTCATTAAAAAAGTGGTTGCTTTTTCAACATCCAACAATTGGACTAAGAGCTTGTAAAATAATAACTTGGCCATTTTCTGCGTTTGTGTTAATATGCTAAAATGGAAACCGAAG
>JAUVDU010000232.1 GCA_030595135.1 Deltaproteobacteria bacterium
CCTTTGAAGCCGAAGCGGCGCATGATCGTCATTCTCTCTAAAGCTTCAGGGGGCGGGAAGAGGCGTTCTCGATGGCCCTGGCAGGCGTCGGCAATCACCTTATTCATGGCGGTGGGATCGATTTGGGGTGAAAAGTAGTAGATTGGTCGCAGCAGAGAGGTTGTCTCGGAGATTACATTATCTTTCAGGGCTTGTTGATAGAGTTTGGTGCCGGGTAGAATGCGGAGACCGGAGAAGGCGAAGATGACGCTGCCGGTGAGCTGGTCGAGATTGGCGAGACCCTCATGCAGGGTCTTTGGGGTCTCTTCGGGGCCGCCGAAAATAATGTAGTGGGCAGCCGGCAATTTCAGGCTCAGGCAGGTCTCGTGGGTTGAGCGGATGTCGGCAAAGCTAAAGCCTTTATTGAGGCCTTGTAACGTGGTGTCGGTAACTGCGTCACTGCCCAGTTCGAGGGCGAAGAGGCCGGCTTTCTGCATCAGTTTAAGATCTTCGCGATTTAAGCCTGCGGGGCGAAAAAAAGCGCACCATTTGATATCAATCGCGCGGCGTAAGATCTCTTCGGATACGGCAAGATGGTGGCCCTGATTTTCATTAAAGACGGAGTCGACAAAAAAGAGGGTTTTAATCCCGTGATCTTTTTGCAGTCGTTCGATATCATCAACCACGTCCTCCGCCGGACGGCGGCGGAAAGTGCGACCCTCAAGTTCAGGATAGGTGCAGTAACAACAACGATGCGGGCAGCCGCGTTTGCTCTGGAGGTTGGCGATGCCGCTGCGATCCTGGTAGAAATTGAGGAGTTCAGGATGAAATTGCGGCGTGGCGAATTCATTGCCGTCCAGAGGGCGGGTTCCCTTGACGAGGGCCGGCGGTGAACCTCCGGCGCTAAGTTCGTTAAGGAGTCGGGGCAGGGCTTCTTCACCTTCGCCGATAATCCCGTAATCAGCTTTGAGATAGTCTAAGATGGCTTCCGGCATCAGCGAGAAAGCCGGGCCTCCGACAATCAATGGGACTGTGGTTAAATTACGAATGCTGGTTACCGTTTGCCGGGCCTCTTCCAGATACCAGGCGTCAGCGCCGCTGAAAGAGTCGGTATTGTCGATGTTGCGTAGTGAGAGGCAGATAAAGTCGGGGCCAAATTCCCGGATTGTACTCTCCAGGGTTCGACTCTCGGTTTCCGCCGCTAGCAGATCAAATTGTTCGACCTGGTGACCGTTTTGGTTTAAGGCCCCGGCAACAACCGCCATGCCCAGCGGGTAGACCACATAGGGAGCGGTTGCCCGGTTGGTCGAAATCAGCAGAACCCGGCTCATGAGGCGGCCTTAAATCGAGAGCCGAAATTGCGGGATCGTTTGGGATCGTAACGTTTGTAAGTGCCGTCGGCCATCTCGCGGGCGATAAGTTTTTTAAAGAGGGCGCCCATTTTGATCTGATAGCCGCCATCGGCATAAAATGTGTCCCAGGCGTAGTGAAAGAGCTCTTGCAGCTTGGCCGGGGTCATCTGTTTGGGTTGGAAGACGACTTTATCGGTGGTGTAGTCGATCCAGTTATTGTGCAGGATTCGCTTTTCCCGTTCGAGTTGTTCCCGTAAAGGGGTATGGGGAAAGGGGGTCAGGATTGTGAATTCGGCGACATCCAGGTTGATGCCCATGAGGAAATCGATGAGATTCCTGATGTAGGTTTCATCCTGATCATCGGTACCTAATAAAATTGTCCCTTCAACGCCGATACCGTGCTCCTGTAAGCGTTTAATCCGTCCGGCGATAACCGGCGAGGTGTCGATAATCGCCTGATAGACATACCAGCAACCGGCTTCGGCGGCTAATTTTACGACTTTTTCATCATCTAAAATCGGATGGGAGACCCATTTCTTCTTGAGGGGGATCATTGCTGTAAAAAGTTCAATCAGCCAATCGCGATCTTGGGCTAAAGAGTTGTCGACGATAAAGAGTCGATTGTTGGGGATCGCTTCCATCTCGGCGATTACCTGTTTGATCGGCCGGGGCCGAAATTTACGCCCGCCGAGATAGGCGGTGCTGCAGGGAAAACAGTTGAATTTGCAGCCCCGTGAAGCGTGCACCAGATCAAGCATCTGCACGCCGCGATAGTTATAGAGCTTGCGGTTCAAAATGTCACGGCGAGCCGGGCCGACCAAGGCGATGTCGGGGTGGTCGTGGAGATAGTTATAGACGGGTTTGATTTGGCCCGCCTTAAAATCATCAATAACCTGGCCAAAACGTCCCTCGGCTTCACCTAAGAAAACGCTGTCGGCATGCCCTTGAACCTCCTCGGTATGGAGCATTGTCGCAATCCCGCCAAAGAGAACCATCACCCCTTGAGCCCGAAAATGGTCGGCAATGGCAAAGGCTCGTGGCAACTGACAGGTGAGCATTACCGAAAGGGCGACGAGGTCGGGTTTCTCATTGAAATCAACCTCTTCGAGATTGTCGTCGGTGAATTTAAGTTCAACCTCTTCGGGCACGGTGGCGGCAAAAACCACCGGCCCATGCGGTGGCAGGTGAAATTCGGTCTGCTGTTTCAGTTTCGGCCAGCGGGGGTAGATCAGTCTCATTTTCATATGTGATGAACCTTAATCGATAAAATATCAGCGCAAGCTTGTTTGTTGTAATAAAAACCACTCTCTTTAGGGTTGCAGCTTATGGTTGCATAATCGGAAGTTCGCTCGTCTTGCTCTTTTTCCAGAACGATAAAGAGAGCTCCGGAAAAAAATGGGGCTTTAGTCGTTATTTTTTCGAAGAGGTTACAGATTCCGACAATTACCACATCTTCATCGCCAAAACAAAGTTGTTCGAGGCCGAGGTGCAGGGCGTCGCTACCGCATGGTTGAGGCTCGATCAAGGCCAGGCTGGTGCCGTTTATGGCAAAACGTAAGGCGGCTTCCCCTAAAAAACTGGTCGCCAAAGTATAGACGAAAAGTCCCGGACTGGCAAGCCTGGGATTATCCTGAACTGTTTTGTAGAAGTTGTGATCGGTACGTTCGCAACTGCTGGTAGTGGCGCAGATCAGGCCAATATTCAGATTTTTGTCGTTTCCGGAGGATGCCGCACCATCTAAGTGACCGGCATCTTCCAAGGCCAGAGAGACGGCCGCAACGCCGATTTGCGAAAAGAGATCAAGGCGGCCAAAACGTGAACCCCCACGCAGGTTTTGTAAGACTGAGGTCGGAGGTTGAGGTTCTCCCGCCTGCCAGAGCGGGGAGCCATCCGTTCGTCCCCGACCGCAACCTACCGCAGTTACCCAGCCTAAACCGGTGATTCGGGCGCTCATTTGAGCTGTTGTCTTGTCGGTATTCATTTTATTCGCTTCCCGTCAAAATTAAGGCCGCGTTGACGCCGCCGAAACCTGAGTTGGTGATCAGGAGATGCTCTCCTGAAAACTTTTGTCTCGCTGAAGAGACTTGGTCGGCGATCTCGTTTTCCGCCTCTTTAAGACCTGCGGTTGGTGGCAGGAGCTGATTTTTTAAGGAGTCGACGGCGATTACGGTTTCCAGGGCTCCGGCTGCCCCTAACGTGTGGCCGAGAGCCCCTTTTATTGAGTGGAAAGGTACTTTTCTGCGGCCGAAAAGTTCAGAAAAAGCGGCGATCTCCATAGCGTCATTATGAATCGTGCCGGTTCCATGCGCATTGATTGCGGTAATTTCCCCGGCTTCTAAAGCGGCCCGGTTTAATGCTCGGCGGCAGGCTTTGATCAAGCCCCGCCCATCCTGGGCCGGGGCCGTTAAATGGACGGCGTCGTTGGCTACCCCCCAACCTTTTATTTTAGCTAGTGGCTTTCGACCCTCTTTGCGCGCTTGTCGATCTGATATCAGAAGCAGGGCTGCGGCTCCTTCACCTAAGGCTAAGCCGTTGCGGTTTTTAGCAAAAGGGCGGCATACGTCTGGGGTTAAAGCCTGGAGTGAGGCAAAACCGGCAAAGACAAATTCGGCGAGAATCTCGGCCGCCCAG
>JAUVDU010000286.1 GCA_030595135.1 Deltaproteobacteria bacterium
CTAAGTATTCCGAGGATTAAAATTTGAGCCTAACGCCGCAATCGGGGGAATTGGCGGTTTTCGGTCGTGCACGAGGTAGTTGGGGCACAATTATCTCTATTACTATAAACGGGATAAAATTGGGAAATCTCGGGGAAGCTCATATTCTAGTGGGTATCTCCGGGATTTTTTGGTTTTAAGGGAAGAGATATTTACTTATGGTTTCAGAAAATAACCGACTTGGTCGTTTTTACGGCATCGGAACCGGGCCCGGTGATCCCGGCTTATTGACTTTGAAGGCGGCTGCGAGATTACGGCAGGTTGATGTGATTTTTGCGGCGGCGGCTCGGGAGAAGAAGAGTTTTGCCGGTGGGGTGATTGATGCCTTGGGCGATTGTTCGGCTCAGCGGGTAAGTTTACCTTTTACGATGGCTCAAGCGATGGCCGATCGCGAGCAGCAGTGGGTCAGTAACGCTAAAACTATTGTCAATGAGCTGAAAAAAGGGCATGATTGCGCTTTTGCAACCATTGGCGATCCCTTGCTTTATAGTACTTATAGTTATCTATTGCGTGAAATTATCGCTCTTTTGCCCGAGGTTGAGGTTGAGACGATTCCCGGCATCATGGCTTTTCAGGATCTGGTCAGCCGCTTTAATTTGCCTACGGTTGAAGACCGTGAGAGCCTGCTGATTACGCCGGCTTGGGGGCGGGATAAGAATTTTTCCGCCAAACTTAAACAGGCCGATACTTTGGTTTTGATGAAAACCTCCGCTTCCCGGCCGGAGTTGATGAGTGAACTTGAGAAGGCCGGTTTTGCCGGTGAGTTTCTTTATGGGGCTCAACTTGGTCAGGAACGGGAGGATCTTCGTCGCGGGGCGGCGGCTATCGAAGAGGCCCCGGATGAGTATCTTTCATTGATAATTGCTAAACGTCGCCCAGAGCGTCAATCTGTTAATCCGGCTTAGCCTAAACAAGAAATTTGACTTAAAAAGTTACAAAAGTTTAAATAAGGTGGAAATGAGGATGACTAAAAAATTAAATGATCTTTTGGCAGATATCGAATGGCAGATGTCCGGGGTTGAAATTGAGAATGAGAGTTTTAGCCGAATAGAAGATGGACTTAAAGATTTTCATAAAAAAGTTGATCCGGCTATTTATCGTATCGGTCGGCGTCTGGTGCATACGACCGCCGATTTTACGATTGTCGATAATCTTTGCGTATATTATGATCCGGTTGCCGCCGGACTTAATGCCTTGCGCGATAAAGCATCGATCTATTGTGACTCGTCAATGATCAGAAGCGGAATCTCTCTGGCTCGGCTTAAATCGGTAAACAGTGCGTATACTCCCGAAGATATTCATTGTCTGGTTGCCGATCCGCAAGTGGTTAAAGAAGCCGGCGAGCGGGGCCAGGCCCGGTCATTGGTGGCGGTTGAAAAAGCAAAAAATATTATTGATGGCGGCATTGTTCTGATCGGCAACGCACCTCTGGCGCTGGCAGGTATAATTCGTCTCCTGGTCGAAGAAAATGTCAGGCCTCGGCTGATTATCGGTATGCCGGTCGGTTTTGTTCATGTCATCGAGTCGAAAGAGCTGGTCATGGCGACGGAAATTCCCCAAGTGGTCATCAAAGGGCGGCGGGGCGGTAGTTCTTTGGCGGTAGCCACATTGCATGCGATTATTGAATCATTTTAACCATAGCAAAATTTGTGTAAATCTGTGTTTATCTGTGGTTAAAAAAGCGGAACCACAAATGGACACAGATTTACACAAATAAAAGCGATCTTTTTGGTTCCGGCTTTAATGACAAGAAAAGTAAAAACTGATTTAAAACGCGGCTTTTCAACTGGTGCCTGCGTCGCCGCGGCGGCGGTCGGAGCCTGGTTGAGATTAAGTGAAAAAGAGCCCGCAAATGATGCGGTTGAGCTTCTCTTTCCGGATGGCACGCGGCATCCATTTAAACTCTTTGCCTCTTGCCGAGATCAGGGTTTTGGGGTTGCCGTGGTACGCAAAGATGCGGGCGATGATCCCGATATTACCGATAAAGCCCTGTTTAAAGTAAAAATGTGTGAAACCGGGAGGTTCCCGCAAAATTGCGATTACGAACTTGCTTGTGATAAAGCCCGAATTATCTTGAACGGGGGTCTCGGGGTCGGTCTGGTGACCCGGCCGGGACTTGATGCGGAACCCGGTAAATGGGCGGTTAACCCGATTCCTCGACAGATGATAATTGATAATCTCAAGGCTGCTGGTTGTGGTCGCAAGCCTCGCAGTTATCGTTTGACGATTGAGATTCCGGATGGTGAACGTCTGGCCCAAAAAACTTTGAATCCGCTGCTCGGCGTGGTTGGCGGGATTTCGGTTCTTGGTACTTCCGGCTATGTCGAACCCTATTCTAACAGTGCTTATATAAAAACTATCAAGATTCTGCTTTCCGGAGCCCAAAGAGCCGGCTGCCGGGATGTGGCTCTTTGCACCGGGGGGCGCACGGCCAAAGCTTTAGGCCGTGATTTTCCCGAGATGCCGGAATTCGCGATTGTCAGAGTCGCTGATTTTATCGCTGATTCATTGAAAATTGCCGAGGAGATCGGTTTTGAGCGAGTGATTGTCGCCTGTATGGCGGGAAAACTCTATAAATACAGCGCCGGTTTAGAGTATACCCACGCCCATACCGTACGTTACGGTTGTCAGGATCTGGCTGCGATTGCTGGAAACTTAAGTTTTGATGATGACGTTGTCAGCCGCTGTCGGCAAAGTGCCAGTGTTCGCGAGGCCTTCTCGTATCTGGCTCCGCAAGAGGTAATTTTAATGCAGGATTATCTGGGGCGCAAGGCTCTTGAGGAGTTAAAGCAGTGGACCGGTAAGGTTAGGCTGGAGCTTCGCCTTTATGATCCGCAAGGAAATTTTTTACAGAGTTGGGGGAGCGCTTAAAAAATGCCGCAAAAAAGTCCATATTACCCGATTTTTATCGCTCTTGAACAGTGTTCCTGCCTGGTTGTTGGCGGGGGTGCGGTGGCCTGGCGCAAGATTAAGGGTTTATTTGATTGCGGGGCTCAGGTAACGGTTGTGGCTCCGCTCCTGGTACCGGAAATTGAACAAGCCATTAGTGAAGGTATTATTGTAGTTAACCGCCGAGCCTTTACCGAAACTGACCTCGAAAATGTCTTTCTTGTTTATGCCGCAACTGATGATGCAGACGTTAATGCCGAGATTTTGCGCTTTGCCCGAAAACGGGGTATCCTGACGGCGGCGGTCGACAAAAACTGGGAGGACGGAGATTTTATCACTCCGGCCCGTTTTACTCATAAAGGGGTCACGGTTGCCGTTTCCAGTGACGGCGAGAGTTGCAGTCGTTCCCGGGATGTGAAAAATGGGATTCAACGTTTTCTTAGGAGTATTTTATGACAACAAATAAAAAGAGAGTTATCCGACTGGCACTGTCCCGACTTGAGCCGGAGCCAGATGCGGTCAGCGATATTTTACAAAGTTTTCAAAGT
>JAUVDU010000411.1 GCA_030595135.1 Deltaproteobacteria bacterium
GGATAGAGAGTACGGCCATCTTGATGCAGGGAGATAAAAAGAACGTTAGGGTCGTGCCAATAGATATCCTGGGTGCCGTCGCCGTGATGACAGTCGGTGTCGACAATGGCAATTTTTTTGTTGCCGTAGTGCTCCCGAATAAATTCTACGAGAACGGCTTCATTATTGATGTTGCAGAAGCCCCGGTTACCGTGAACCACTTTCATGGCGTGGTGGCCGGGAGGACGAACCAGAGCAAAGGCTCTGTCAACCTCCTTTTCCATGACCAGGCGGGCTGCTTTAATGGCGCCGCCGGCCGCCACCAGGTGGGATTCAGTGCTCACTTCTCCCGGGCCGGGAAAGCAGAAATGGGTTCGTTCAATGTCGGCGTAGGTTGCAATTTCGGGTTTATATTCGGTGATATTGGGCAGATCAAAAACCCCCTCTTCGCGGAGTTGATCCTGGGTGTAGAGGAGACGTTCTTCCCGTTCCGGGTGGGTTGGGCTGATGGCCCAGTCGTAAGCCGGAAAAAAGATAACGCCTAAATTCCTGGTGGTTTTCATATTACTTAATCTCCTCTTCAAGGCCGGGGCGTATCTGGCAGCTTACGCGGATGGTTTTGCTGCCGACGGCGTAATCGTCAACCATGTTGAAGGCTTCAGCCTCGACTACGGAAACATCCTGTTCTTTGATTTCAGGATGGCCATTTTCTTTGAGATATTTCACAAGTGCGCCGATCCCGTCTTGTCGGGCGTCGTTTAACGAGTAGGAGCTATCTACGGTTCGTTTGATATCGAGGTTGGGAATAAACATGGTTTTTTTGCCCGTATCAGCGAAAAGCTCAACTTCCATGGTCATCCGGGTCAGGGCTGCGCCGATGGCATTGGCAACCGCGTAGTTGTCCGGGACTTCAGTTTCAAGGTCAAAGACTTTATCCAGAAGCGGGGCCAAAATTGCGGCCGGACCACCCATAACGTAGAGTTTTTGCGGGTTTATTTTTTCACCATGAATAACTTCTTCGACTGTATAGACCGGTCTTTGATTGATTATTTCCAACAACTTATCGGCCTCGTCCCGAATCGTTGTCAGGGCTAAATCGAGAGCTTGGTCAGCCAATTCGACGACGGTCAGATGGTTTTTTTCGGCCAGCTCTTTGAGTCCGGCAAAAGAGTTGTCGCAATTGCCGAGACGGCATAATTCTTTGACATTGCAGGCATCGATCAGGGTTGGCTTATGGCCGTCAAGGGCTAAGGGCGGGCCGAGACGTTCAGGGCCGACTTTTAATTTACCCTCAGGGCTGATCGTGATGGCCGAGTCTCCGCCAATCCCGATCGAATGCGTGTCGATGGCCCGTACCGATGTTGCCCGTCCACCGAAACTGACCCCCTCTTTTTCAAGTAAAGGGGCACCACCGGCGAAGATGGCAATGTCGGTGGTGGTGCCGCCGATATCTAAGATGATGGCATCTTTAGTAATCGAACTTAAGGCGATAATTCCCATAACGCTGGCCGCCGGGCCGGAAAGAATGGTTTGGATCGGGTTTTTACGGGAACTTTCGAAGTTAATCGTACCGCCGTCGGCCTTAAGGATGTTAAGCGGTGCGTTAAGCTTATGTTTTTTGATACTTTGCGTGATTGCGTCGGCAAAAAGGTTGTAACGGCGCCAAACCGCCGCATTGTAGTAAGCGGTGGCCAGACGCCGGGGGAAATTGAGCCGGCCGGAGATGCGATGACCGATTGTCGTAAAGTCGGATTCGGCCGCGACGAGTTCGGCCAGAGTCTGTTCAATCTCGGGGTTGCGGGGTGAAAATTTACTGACGACGGCAAAAACTTTTAGTTTATTACGTTTGCATTCAGCTACGGCTTCTCGCGCCGCAGCATCATCTAAAGTTTGCTGCAGGCTGCCGCGATGATCGATTGATCCTTCAATCAGGTGGAAATGATCACCGAGATCGCGGCTAAAGGAGTTGGGTGCCAGTCCCGGCCCGGAAACCGCGAGAACTCCGACCTCCTCAAGCTTTTTTTCAACAATCGCATTGGTGGTTAAAGTCGTGCTTAGATTGATCTTGCTGATGGGCTGGTCGGGTTTTGCGCTTAAAATCTTCTCTAAAACCGCATCAATCGATGCGATCAGGTTGCTCTGGTCAGTTTCAACCTTGGCCGTAGCCGTTACCTCTCCACGATCAATAATAACCGCATCCGTATGGGTTCCACCAACATCTATTCCCAGCAACATAATTTTGCCCCGATTTACTCATTATATTTGAAGTTGATGAAAATTGCATAGCACAAACCCATCACTTGCGTCCAGTTTAATGTCGCAGTTTAGCCGGTTTTGCTGTATAAAGAGAGCTTGGCTTTAAGTTGTAACTATTCAGCTATTTATTTCTATTACTATAAAGGTTCTAACGAATAAGGTTAGATTGTGCGAGTGAAGCGAGCCACAATCTGAACCGTTTGTTGGACAAGCCCGACAGCGACAGTTTATAGAAAATAGCTTTTTTGGAATCTTTCTGGTTTAGACAGGAATAAGGGAATAATGCTGGT
>JAUVDU010000072.1 GCA_030595135.1 Deltaproteobacteria bacterium
ATCAAGCGCCAATCCAGTCGGGCATTCGGGTTGTGGGGCAGGGTGTGTTGACGGATACTGGTGGTGCAGTTATCGGTCAGGGCGTTGTACCATTGGGGTCTCTCTTTGAGTCGATTGAGCTCGTTAAGGTAACTGAGAAAGATCTTGCGGGCAACCTCTGGACTGGCATTCAGCCGGTAGAGGTAGGCATCCTCGCCCTTGCCCTTTTCCCGGTAGTTTGTTCGCAAACGGACCAGGTCACGTTCGTCCGCCACGACATAGATAATCTCATACTGACGAAAAAAACCTTTAATCGTGGAATAGTCTTCCACTTTTTCCTTGCGGGTCTCAATCGAGAAACAGAGGTTTCCTTGTTCCTTAAAGTCAAAACTCATCATCGTATGGGCTATTTTCTGTGATCCCCAATAGACCAGGAAGAGGTCGACACCATAGCACCTCAAATCAGTCTTTTCTTGAAAAAATCACCTTATAGGTTTTGTCCATGGTTGCCTGATAGTAGAAGCCTGCCAGGGCATCTTTTTCAGTATAGTAGTAGAGTGTGTAGGTTGACCCTTCATAGTTTTTATCCTGGAGTTTGACAAAGAGTTTGATAAACTCTTTGTCTTCGGTCGATATCGCGGCCTCGGCAACATGGATAGGTCTGGGATTGAAGTATTCCACGGTTGCCCGGCCATCTTTATGAATATCGCTAACCTTAATGAGATAATTGCCGTCGGTACGCTGCCAGGTGCCGGCAATGATGCTATAGTCAGGTTTTACGGCGAGTGGACTGTCATCTGCCCGAGATGCATGAACTGTAAGCAAGCAGGGTGATATCAAGAAAAATGCGGTTACCAAAAACAGTTTGATACGAAAACCTTTCATCGGTATTTCTCCTTTTTACCGGTTTGTATTAATGTACTCAAGCAACTGTCGGCCGAATCGGTTGTTGGGGTCGGCCAACAGAATTTTTTCAGCTAGGTCAGCGGCTTGGTCTAGTTTTTTTTCAGCGACATAGAGGCGGGCCAGCGCCGTGAGATATTGCATGTTTTCCGGTTCAACCCTGATCGCTTGCTCCAGAGCTATTTCCGCCTCCGGGCCTCTTTGCAAAAACTCAAGTAGGATGCCCAGATTATAGTGAGCCCGGCCGTGATGGGGCCAGCCATCGGCGGCTTTTTTAAGATGGATGATCGCCTCTTCGTAGCTTTTCATCTCTGCGAGCAAAAGACCGAGAGAGTAATGGATGCCATAAAGAGTGTCGTCAAGGGCCAGGGCTTGGCGCAGGGTCGCTTCCGCCAGGTCAAGTTTTTGTTGTTGGCTGTATAGTACAGCCAGGTTGCGGTAAGCGGCATAGAGGTTGCGATCAATGGCAATCGCTTTTTGCAAGGCTGCTACGGCCAGTTCCGGGTCTCCCTGGTAGATATGAAGGGCGCCAAGGTTCATCCGGCTATTGGCAAAATCGCCAGAATATTCAAGGGCCTCTTGAAATTCATTTAAAGCTTTATCGTGTTGTTTGCGTAAGTTCTGGTCAAGTTCACGGTTCGGGATTGAGGTAAGGTTTCTGGCGGCCTCGATCCGTACCCCTTTGACCGGGTCGCTTAAGAGGGGGCCGACCAGTTTTATCCTCTGGGCTGGGGCCAGTCCCGGCATGAAGGCGAGAGCGGTCTGGCGTATAAGTGCCTCATCGCTATCCAGGCTTTTCTTGAATTGGGCCAGAACTTCGAGTCCTTGATATTGGCCTAATAATTCCAGAGCCGTAGCTCGTACAAGTACCGGATAGAGAGGGTTTCCCACCATTTTAATCAGCTTACTTTGGGCTTCTGGTTGGCGCTTACGGCCTGCGTTAAGAGTAGTTCCGTAATGGGCCTGACGTTTTTCACCGTACCATTTAGTTGTGAAATCGACTGACCATTGGCGTTTTTTATCAACATGACAGCGCAAACAAGCGTCGGGAGTCTCCAGATCTTGGTTGAGATCGGGCCGGGGGATACGCATCGAATGGTCGGGGCGATAATCATTGCCCATATAGACCCGGCCGGGCATGTGGCATTGGACGCAGGAGGTTCCGGTTCCGACCGCAAAGAGAATGCTGCCGTCTTCAGCTTTAATCGGTTTACCGGTTTTATCTCCCTCTTTTTTATGGAAATGGTGTTCGTAGCGGTCGTAGATATCAGCCTGATGACACTGCAGGCAGGTCTGATTATCTTTGTGGTGCAGTTTTAAGGAGTGGATATCGTGGCAGTCGGAACAACGTACTTCGCGGTCAAACATCTTTGATTGAATAAAAGAGTTGTAGACGTAGACCTCATCTAAGATCTGACCATCGGCAAAATAGAGGCGCTCATCAAGCAGGCGCGGATCCATGCTGTCGAGGAGATTTTTATGGCCGTGAGCATAATCTCCGGCGGGTGAACGTCGGGAGTGGCAGAAAGCGCAAAGTTCAACCTCTTGCCGGGCTGATATATTGCTGGTTTGCACAATCAGGCCGTTATCTGAATTGAGGGGTTGCATGGTTTCAGCCCAGGTTACATGGCCCGAACCGGGGCCATGACAGGCCTCACAGCTGACATTGATCTCGGAAAAACTGTAGTTATAGGTATCTTTCTTGAAATCATAGCCCTTTTTGTAGTTGGTTGAGTGACAATCGGCACACATACTGTTCCAGGTATGAGCGCGATTGGTCCAATACATCCAGTCGCCTGGATCAAAGTAGGTCTCCGGGTAGAGGTGAAACCACTCTTTTTTCTGGTCATCCCAGGCCAGCGGCAGACATTGCAACCGGCCTCCGGGAAAAGGGATCAGATACTGTTGCAGTGGTGTCCAACCAAACGTGTGCGTGATCTCAAAATCGGTCATCACGCCATCCACGCCTTCGGTATGGACGAAGAACTTTCCCTCTTTACGATAAAAGCGAGAAGTTACGCCCCGGCTACAGGTGAAGGTTGCGTTGTTAAAGTCGCCGCGCATGCTCTTTTCACTGGCGACCGCCATGGCGAGATCGTGGTGTGATTTATCAAAGGCACGATCCTCTCTGGCATGACACTTGGCACAAGCTTTACGGCCGACAAAAGTTAAGGCCTCATTTTCCGGGCGCTCGACCGGCCACTGTTGATCATGCCAGAGGTAGAGCGGCAGGGTTAAGGCCAGCAGCAGTGTGGCGATTAGTCCGGAGGTCTCCCAATGGCGCATCAATTACCCCTTTTTAAGAGCATACGTAAGTTGCTCCGGTTTAAATGATTGACGCCGGTTCCGGGTCTCAATGTCGATATTGACCTGGCCGTTTTCAATGGTCAGCGGATGTTGGTCAAGCGGGCGTGAGGCCGGGGTCTTAAGCACCCGGCCGCTATTATCAAAAGTCGAGGCGTGACAGGGGCAGGCAAATAGTTTTTGCTCTTCATCCCAGGCGATAGCACAGCCTAAATGGGTGCATTTTCGCGATAACGCGAGAAAACCACCATCTTCGAGACGATTCAGATAGAGTTCACCTTGCCGAATCAGAGTAACCGAGCCCAGGGCAAAATTATCGACGGGCCCGACTTCAATAAAGAGTGGTTCATGGGTTGATTTTTTTCCGCTTCCAGAAACCAGAAAAGCCAAAGTTCCGCCCACAAACTGCACCAGTGCAACGAGTCCCAAACCGAGCCAGAGCCGACTTAAAAAAGTGCGACGATTTGAAGTCGGATTGAGTGGTTGTTTTTCAATAGACATAGGTTGAAATTGTTCCTTTTTTATAACTATTCAGCTAACCCGCATAAACCGGGTACACAATCCCGATTTCCTTAGGGCAATCAGGTTATGTCCCCAGTTTATGCTGAAATTTGCCTTAAATACGCTCACAAAGACTCCGCTGAATAGTTACCCTTTTTCAAAAGAACCAGCCCAGCTGCATGCCGGGGCCGCGAAAAATGAGGCCGATTATCGTCAAGATGGCATAGCCTGCCACCAGACCGATAAAAAACAGGCGCACCAGTCGGTTACCATTTAGATTGTCTTCCTTCAGTAGAGGAAAAAAGAGCAGGAAGAGAAGCATAAGCGGCAGCAAAACCAGTACCACAACCACCGGGTTGACATGGATCAATAGTTCCTGGAGGCCGATGAAATACCAAGGGGCCTTAACCGTTTTTGGCGTCAGGCCGGGATTGGCCAGGGCGCCTAAGGGGGCGTTAAAGAAGATCGAAGGATACAAAAGTGCGGCCATAACTATGGCGGCCGCCGCTTTTTCTCGGATAAAGAGATGGGGCCGGGCCGCAAGCCGCTCTGTTGGCGGAGTTGTAGACTTAAGGGTGCTCTTTTCGGTTTCTGGCAGAAAGAGGCCCCCGGCCCGACGGATTTTCCAGAAATGCCAGGTCATGAGAAAGAGCATTAAGAGCGGCAAAACCCCGCTGTGCAGGGTATGAAAGATGTGCAAGGTGCCGGCGCCGACGTCGCTACCGCCCCGAATAATTTCCAGCATGGCGGTGCCGAAGCCGGGCACGTATTCTAGGATTGACGTGGCAATAGTCACGGCCCAGTAGGCGCGCTGATCCCAGGGTAGGAGATAGCCGCTGAAATTGGCTAAAAGAATCAGAAAAAAGAGGCCCAGACCGATAATCCAATTGAGATGGCGCGAGCCCCGGTAAGCGGAGCTCAAAAACACGCGGAGCATATGGAGGAAGGCAATTACGATCAGGGCGTGACCGGTCCAGTGATGCAGGTTGCGGAACAGGCGCCCGAAAAGAACGTCGTAATGGATATGTTGAACTGATCCATAGGCTGTCAGCGGCGAGGGCTCATAACTGAAATTAAGCAAAACCCCGGTTATAAGTTGTATGACAATCATCAAAGCTGCCGCCCCGCCCAGTCCCCAGGTCAGGCGAAAACGTAAAGCTGCGGCCGGAACTGTGCGGGGACGGGTATGGAGAAAAAGGTCTCTTTCAAAAAACATATTTCAAAGTAGCTGAGAGAAAGATGATATTGTTGGTACTGAACTCACCCTTGAAATGCTCGCCTTGGGCAACCTGATCCATCTTTCCTTCACCCAGCCAGAGGAAGGTCCCGCCCAGGGCAAAGCTGAATTGATTGGAGAACTCTTTGCCATATGCGGCAGAGAAACGTAACTGTTCATCAACCGGGAGATCGGCGGTGCGTTTGCTGTCGCTCACAGGTGAGCTGTCGTAGGCGATTCCGGCAGTGAAAACCTGACCTTCCGGCAGGCGTTGCGCCAGGGCAAACCCAACGTGCCAGGTATCATCCCAGTCGCGGTCAAAAGTCTGAAGCACTGATCCCGTACCGTCAAGGCCGAGGCGGGTATCACCGAAGGCCGACCAATCTTCCCAATCGAAATCAGCCATCAATAAGGTGTTGTCAGCCAGTTGATATTTGACGCCGACCTGGATTAGTTGCGGATAAGTGAAGTCGAGCTTGACCTTGTCGAACTGTGATGTCAGTTGGTTGAGGGGGGGTACCGTGATGTTTTTAAATTTAATGTCGCCTTCGACTTCAACATCGGCTTCGGTGCGATAGACCGCACCGATAGTCAGACGATCCGTAGCTTTGTAGGTGGCGCCAATGAATCCCTGGTAGCCCCAGTCGTCGAGCTCGTCCATTTTGGCCTGTCCATCCGCAGCAAACGGCCCGGGCTGATTTATGGCGATGTGCAGATCCAAACTCGTATAAAGAAAAGAGATCCCAACGCCTAATGAGAGCTTGTCGTTGATGCGGTAGGCGACGGCTGGAGAGATATTAATTACAGCCAGTTCTGATTTTTGCGCCTGGTAGCGGCCTACGAAATCTTTGCCGTAGTCAACCCCGCCTCCCAACGGGACAGAGATGCCCAGCCCTATACGCCAGTCCTCATTTAAAGATTTAACCGTAAAGAGGCTGGGAATGACAGCTCCCGAACCGGCATTGCCGCCATCACTGCCGCCGGCGGTTGCAATATCCGAATCGAATCGAACTGACGGTAGCAGCACTTGGCTGCCGCCGATGATTTTAGTGCCATTAATGCCGGTCATGCCGGCGGGGTTGGTGTAAACCGAATCTGGGCCATATGTGTTGGTCACACCGCCAACGCCGGCGGTGCCGACACTGATCGGTGTGCCCATCTCAGAGAGGTAGAGAGCTCCAGCGAAAACTGGGGTGGTTATGAGTAGTAGAGTGATTGAAATAGCGATTACAGATCTGACTTTGAACATTGGTGTCCTCATGAAATATGCTGTTAGTTGGTCTACTTTCCGGCCCCGACACTTATCATTAAAGTTTCAATCCTGGTGGCCCAGTAATCCATGGCGTCTTTGGTGTCAGCCCATTTGTTGCGAAAAATCTTTTTTCCGCCGGCTCGATGATCAACGGCCGCCGCCAGGCGCCGGCCACTCATTGAATCGATTATCTCCATCTCAATCGATGCTTGTCCCACTGCCAGACCGGTTCCAGCGGCTCCCCGTTTAACGGTAGAGACGGCCAGGCCGACCGGTACTATTGTTGTGACTGTACCTAACCCAGGTTTTGACGGGGTGACATCGGTTAGTGCAATTCGCACGCGTATGGTGCCAATGCCAGGGTTGGGCACAAAAATAAAGCGGTCATCCAGGGCCGCGAAAAGGGCTTTGTGGAAATAGTCAATCAAATTTTTCAGATCCTCAGGGTCGACGCCTTCATACTTTGCATTATCTTTAAAAAACACCACTACCCGGTCAAGTTGGATTTTGTTGTATTTTTCCCATTCAACCCCGGGAGCGAGATATTTCAGGGAAATCTGTTTGTACGGATCCTTCTCCAGCATGGAATAATCTTCGAGAAAGCCCGTGGTCGTGACGTCGGTTTTGATATTGTGCCCGGAACAGCTCCATAGTGTCACAATAAATAGCAACGCTAATAAAAATGTCAAAGCTCTTTTCATGGTTTTCTCCTTAACTTTGGATTTCTGAAACTCTCTTTTTATGAGTTTTCCAGTAGTTGTCCGTATTATTTACTTGCTTTAAGCTTGATCAACATACTATACATGTCAAGTAAGAGGACATCAAAAAACCGCAATTTTTGCAAATAAGGTTTCTTGTGGACAACTTTTTTACTCGGCAACAATTCGCCGATTATGATCTTATGAGACAGGAAATCAGGGATTGGGATCTTGATTTTATGTTTGCCCGGCATGGCGGGTAAACCCAGCCTGCGTTATGCAGGTGTCACCCTGATCAGGGGGAAGACAATTCGAATCGCAAGGGCGTTGCTGGTAACGGCAGGGTCTGAAGGA
>JAUVDU010000334.1 GCA_030595135.1 Deltaproteobacteria bacterium
GCCTTCACGGCCGCAAGGCTCTTGCGCTGTTCAATTTCCATCTCCTGCTTGATCCGCAAGAGATTTTCCGGTGGTGCCTCTTCGATAGCAAACTTGTTAACCCCGACAATTACCTGATCTGCTGTTTCAATTGATTTCTGATAGGCATAAGCACTATCACCAATCTCCTGCTGCATGAATCCGGCTTCAATCGCCTTAACAACCCCACCCAGATCATCAATTTTATTGATGTATTCAAGGGCTTTGGTCTCAATTTCAGAAGTCATGGATTCAATCAAGTAGGAACCGGCCAGGGGATCAATAGTATCGGCAACCCCACTTTCATGAGCGATAATTTGCTGTGTTCGCAGAGCAATCTGAACTGAAGATTCAGTCGGCAGACAGAGTGCTTCATCCCGGGAATTGGTATGCAGCGAATTGGTACCGCCTAAGACTGCAGCCAAAGCCTGCATTGTCACCCTGACCACGTTATTATCCGGCTGTTGCGCGGTCAAACTGCAACCGGCTGTCTGGGTATGAAAACGCATCATCATCGAAGAGGCTTTTTTGGCCCCGAAACGCTCCTTCATGAGCCGCGCCCAGAGCCTGCGAGCCGCCCTGAATTTAGCCACCTCTTCGAGAAAATTATTGTGGACGTTAAAAAAGAAGGATAACCGTTTGGCAAAAACATCAACATCAAGACCGGTCTTGATCGCCGCATCGACATAGGCGAGGCCATCTGCCAGCGTGAAAGCAACCTCCTGAACCGCCGAGGAGCCCGCTTCGCGGATATGGTAACCACTGATACTGATCGTGTTCCAGTTAGGCAGATTATCTTTACAATAGGAGAAAATATCGGTAATAATCTTCATCGACGGCTGCGGCGGAAAGATATAGGTGCCGCGAGCAAAGTACTCTTTTAAGACATCATTTTGAATCGTCCCGCGCAGTTTATCTGAGCTCACTCCCTGCTTTTCGGCCACGGCGATATACATCGCCAGCAAAACTGCGGCCGGAGCGTTGATGGTCATCGAGGTGCTGACCTTATCTAAGGCAATCTGGTCAAAAAGAATCTCCATATCAGCCAGCGAATCAATCGCAACCCCGACTTTACCCACTTCACCGTCGGCCAATTCCATATCGGAGTCGTAACCGATCTGAGTCGGCAGGTCAAAAGCGACACTTAAGCCGGTCTGCCCCTGTTCGAGGAGGTAGCGATAACGTTCATTAGTCTGTTTGGCTGAACCAAAACCGGCATACTGGCGCATCGTCCAGAAACGGGCTCGATACATGGTCGGCTGCACCCCACGGGTAAAAGGAAACTCACCCGGAAAACCGACATCTTCATCATAGTCAATATTATCGACATCAGCCGGAGTAAAGAGACGCTTCATCTCAATCCCGGAAGTTGTGGAAAAATCCTCTTTACGTTCCGGGAAACGGGCCAAGGCTTTATCAACCATTGCCTGCCACTGCCCCTGACGCTCCGCCAGACGCGCTTTATTATCTGTACAACTCATTTTTCACCTCTTTTTTATTTACAAAGGAATATTGCCGTGTTTGCGATAGGGCAGCTGCTCTTCCTTGTCCTGCAACATTTCCAGAGCCCGAATAATTTTTATCCGGGTCATCTCCGGTTTAATCACCTCATCAACAAAGCCGTAGGAGGCGGCCCGATAGGGGTTGGCAAAGTTTTCTTTGTAGTTATCGACCAACTCCTGACGTTTGGCAACTTGATCTTCAGCCGCCTTGAGCTCCTTATTAAAAACGATGTTGACCGCACCATCCGGCCCCATGACTGAAAATTCAGCCGTCGGGTAGGCAAAATGGATATCGGCACCCAGCTGCCGCGACGACATGGCGCAGTAGGCTCCACCGAATGATTTTCTCGTGGTTACGGTGATTTTCGGAACCGTCGCCTCGGCATAAGCAAAAATAATCTTGGCTCCGTGCCGAATAATCCCGCCAAATTCCTGGCCGCTGCCGGGCAGAAATCCGGGAACATCGACAAAGGTCAGAAGCGGGATGTTGAAACAGTCACAAAAACGAATAAAACGGGCACACTTATCTGAGGCATTGATATCGAGACAGCCAGCCATAAAATTGGGTTGGTTGGCGATGATCCCGACCGATTCACCATTAAAACGGGCAAAACCGACAACCATATTCTTGGCATAATCGGGCTGAGTCTCCATAAAGTCACCATTATCGGCAACCAGTTTGATAATCTTCCTGATATCATAAGGCCGGCGCGAATCGGCCGGAACGATCTCGTTGAGCTCGGGAATAACCGCTTCAACCTCACCCTCAAAATGCACCAACGGTGTTTTTTCACGATTACTCTGAGGCAAGAAAGAGAGCAGACGTTTGACCTGATCAATCGTATCCTGATCGTTTTCACCAGCCATGTGAGCCACGCCGCTGGTCTTCATATGCGTGTTGGCTCCGCCCAGTTTCTCCTGGGTGACATCCTCGTTAGTCACGGTCTTGATAACATTGGGGCCGGTAATGAACATGAAACTGCTCTTTTTCGTCATGATAATAAAATCCATGATCGCCGGAGAGTAGACGGCACCACCGGCACACGGCCCCAAGATTGCAGCAATTTGCGGCATAACTCCAGAATAGATTGTATTGCGGTAGAAAAGTTCAGCGTAACCGCCAAGACTGGAGACCCCTTCGTGAATCCGGGCGCCGCCCGAATCGTTCAAGGCGATAAAAGGAGCCCCGTTTTTGGCCGCCATATCGAGAATTTTGCACATCTTCTGAGCGTTGGTCTCACTTAAAGTCCCACCAATAGCAGTGAAATCCTGAGCCGCAGCATAGGTCAAACGACCATTAACCCGACCATAGCCGCTGACAACCCCGTCGCCGACAATTTTTTTCTTCTCCATACCGAAATCTGTACAGCGATGGGTAACAAATTTGTCGATCTCTTCAAAGGTACCGTCATCAAAGAAATAAAGCATGCGCTCACGGGCAGTCAGTTTCCCGGCATCATGCTGCTTGGCAATTCGTGCCTCGCCGCCGCTGATCTCGGCCGCCTGATTCATCTTATCTAAACGTTCTAACTGCTCTTCTCTCAACGACATTTTGCTAATCCCCCCGGACAATTAAAAACTTAAATACAATTGT
>JAUVDU010000159.1 GCA_030595135.1 Deltaproteobacteria bacterium
GAAGACTCTCTGGTCGCCGGTATTGTCGATGCCTTTGAAGCGGCTGAATTAAAGATTTTCGGTCCCAATCGGGCCGCAGCCGAACTTGAAGGCAGCAAAACCTTCTGCAAAAACCTGATGAAAAAATATGAGATCCCGACCGGTGATTTTGCCTCCTTTGACAATCTCGATGATGCCATTGAATATGTCTACAAAAAAGGTGCACCGATTGTCGTCAAAGCCAATGGTTTGGCTGCCGGTAAAGGCGTCGTTGTCGCCCAAACCGTCGAAGAGGCCGAGGATGCCATCAACAAGATCATGCGGCGACGGGCCTATGGTGAAGCCGGCAAAGAGATAATTATTGAAGAGTTTCTTGAAGGTGAAGAGGCCTCTTTTCTCGTTTTTACCGATGGCGACATCGTCGTCCCCATGGTCACCTCGCAAGACCACAAACCGGTTTTCGATGACGATAAAGGGCCCAACACCGGCGGCATGGGTGCCTACTCTCCGGCCCCGGTAATCTCCGATGGTCTATTTCGCCGGATCATGAATGACATTATGATTCCTACCGTCAAAGCCATGGCCGCTGAAGGTTGCAAATTTCGCGGCATCCTTTACGCCGGATTGATGATCAAGGACGGCATTCCCAAGGTGTTAGAGTTTAACGCCCGCTTCGGTGACCCAGAGACTCAGCCTATTCTTATGCGTTTAAAGAGTGATCTTCTGCCCATCATTGAAGCCTGCATCTCCGGCCATCTCGCCAAAACCATCGTCGAATGGGATGAAAGACCGGCCGTCTGTGTCGCCATGGCTTCCGGCGGCTATCCCAATAAATATGAAAACGGCAAGGTCATCTCCGGTTTAAATCTTGCCAGCAGACTTAAAGATGTAATGGTCTTTCATGCCGGAACAGCCAAAAATGAAGATGATAAAATCATCACCAACGGCGGCCGGGTCTTAGGAGTTACGGCACTTGGTGAGGGCATCCCGAAAGCGATTGAGAAAGCCTACCATGCGGTTTCGAAGATAAGCTGGGAGGGGGCTCATTTTCGCACCGACATAGGTAAAAAAGCCCTCAAAAGAATTTAACAGGAGTTACAATATGCCGGAAAATATCGATATTCTCATTCTTATGGGCAGTGACTCGGACTGGGAGGTCATGAGTGAAGCAGCAATTATGCTTGAGCGCTTCGGGATCCTCTTTGAAGCCCGCGTCTCTTCCGCCCATCGCACCCCGGAGCGCACCTTGCGTATCGTCAGAGAGGCCGAGAAAAAAGGCTGCAAGGTAATCATCGCCGGTGCCGGTGCCGCCGCCCATCTGGCCGGGGTCGTTGCCGGTCATACACTGCTCCCGGTCATCGGGATTCCGCTTAACGCCACCTCGCTGCAAGGAATTGATGCCTTGTTGGCAACAGTCCAAATGCCAGCCGGAGTCCCGGTTGCAAGCATGGCCATCGGCAAAGCCGGAGCCACCAATGCGGCCATTTTCGCCCTGCAAATTCTGGCCTCCAACAATCCGGCGATAGCCCAACAACTTATTGATTACCGTCAAAAGATGGCTCAAGGAGTCGAAAGCAAGGATGAACGTCTTCAGGAACGCCGTGCCGCAAACAAATGATAACTCTTAACTACCCTTTTCCGGAATCCAGCCATGCGGAAAACATTAAACTGGTTGATTCAATCTGTCGCTCTGGAGGAGTTATTGTCTACCCGACAGAAACCTTTTATGCGATTGGTGGTAATGCCCTCGACATAGATCTTGGAGAACGGCTTTCCGCAATAAAAAAACGTCACCCGGACAAACCTTTTCCGACTCTTATCGGCAACCGTCAAGCCCTCGATAAGCTGATCCCGGGCTGGCCGCAAACGGCCCGGCTCCTAGCCCAAAAGTACTGGCCGGGAGCCCTGACCATGGTTCTTCCGGGCTTAAAAAACCTGCCTTCAGTCATCATCGGAAAAGACGGCACTATTGCCGTACGCTGGTCCTCTCATCCGCTGGTTGCTGATCTGGCAAAGATCTCACACCTCCCCCTGATCTCCACCAGTGCCAATTTAAGCGGTCAGCCGCCAACGACTAAAGCCGACCAACTCGACCCTCAACTTCTGGCATCCGTCGATCTCCTGATCGTTGCTGACAACCAAAACCTAAACCCGCAACCTTCGACAATCATTGATGTAAGAGTTGATCCACCGCTACTTTTGCGCGCCGGAGAGGTTGTGATACCTGGACTTTCAACATAAACAGAGACTATAAATTGCAAGACACTCCCCTGACGATTCCCCAAATCACCGAAAAGCCCCAGGTTGTCGCCCTTTTTTCACAAGGGCTGGACAGTATTCTGGCAATCAAAATTATCCAGCAACAGGGCCTTAAAGTTCAAGCCATAAAGTTTATAACCCCTTTTTTCGGCTACGAAATCAAAGGCTGCGAAGCAAAATTCTGCGACCAGGTCAAATCCGCCTATGCCATCGATCTCTCGATCATCGATTTGACTGACGACTACCTGCGCATGCTCGCCGCACCTCAATATGGCTATGGCAAAAATTTCAATCCCTGCCTTGACTGTAAGATCATGATGCTCAGTCAAGCGAGAATCTTAGCTGAAACCTGGCAAGCAGCAAGTATCGTTACCGGCGAAGTTGTGGGCCAACGCCCCTTTTCCCAACGCCGCGACACCATGCGCCGGATTGAAAAACTGAGCCTCACCGAAGGCCTGCTCCTGCGCCCTCTAAGTGCCAAGCTCCTAGCTCCAACCAAAGCCGAGGAGCTGGGTCTTATTGACCGCGAGCAACTCTTTGATTTCAGCGGCCGCGGCCGTAAACCGCAAATCGCCCTGGCTGAAAAAATGAAGATCACCAACTATCCAACCCCGGCCGGAGGCTGCCTGCTCACCGATCCGGGCTTTGCCAAACGCGTAAAAACCCTCTATCAGGAAGGCATACCGACATCCACAGATCTCAATCTTTTAAAATTTGGACGTTTTTACCCCTTAGAAGGAACCTCGAACTTTATCATTGTCGGACGCCATCGCGACGACAATCAGCAACTCCTCAAAATCGCCGACCATAACTACTTTATTCTCCATCTGGCTGAGATGGCAGGCCCGGTCGCAATCCTCAAAGGAGACAAACAACACCTCCCGCTCGCCGCCGAAAAACTCCGCCGGCACAGTAAAGCCAAAAACCTTAGCTCGGTCAAAGTCGAATGGCGGAAGGGAAGTAAATCAGGAAATTTGACGATTGAAACTACACTGGCTGGCTAAAGGTAAAACCTAATCCCACACTATCTCGGGCGAAGCAAAACAACTTGGTTTTCTCGATTATCTTAAAAAAGGTAAGACATGGAAACTGAAAATCAGCTGCCGCAAATCAAAAAACTGACCCCGATGCTGCGGCAATATATGTCCGTCAAAGAGAAGCATCTTGACAAACTGCTGCTCTTTCGTATGGGTGATTTTTATGAGATCTTTTTTGATGATGCTGCAATTGCAGCCCGTACTTTAAAAATCACGCTGACCAGCCGTAACAAGAAAAATGATGATGCAGTGCCGATGTGTGGTTTTCCCCACCATGCCGCAACCGGCTACATCGCAACCCTGGTTCAGGCTGGCCATAAAGTTGTTGTCTGCGATCAGGTTGAAGATCCAAAACTGGCCAAAGGCTTGGTTCGCCGTGAGGTGACCAAGATTATTACGCCGGGAGTTAATCTTGAAAGTGACAGTTTAACCCCCGATCAAGACAATTTCCTCGCCGCGATCTCGCATAGTGATAAAAAAATTGAGCTCTTCGGTCTGGCCCTACTTGATGTCAGCACCGGTAAATTCAGGGTTACGGAACTTTCCGATTTGGAAACCCTTCTCGACGAACTCGGACGCTGCGATCCGACTGAAATTCTCCTGCCCCCGGCGCGCACGGGTCAAGATCAGGAGTGGCAGAAAGAGATTCGTCAACAATTTGTCAAGGCTCATTTCACACTGCGACCAGAAAGTGAATCATTTTCTCCTGACCAGGGCCGGAAACTTCTCTGTCAGCATTTCGGCACCCTCAACCTGGATGGTTTCGGTGGTCAGCATTTAATCGGCCCGGGTGCCGGGGCGGCTGGTGCCGCCTTAGCCTACGCCAAAGAGACCCAGACCAACGCCGATCTCAACCATATCCAGGGAATCACCATCTATCGGCCGTGCAACTTCATGCAGATCGACCGTAATGTCATCTTTAATCTTGAACTGCTCTACACCATCCAGGAACATAACAAGCAGGGCAGTCTGCTCGGGGTGCTCGACCATTGCCGAACCAGCATGGGAAGTCGACAGCTGAAGGAGTGGCTCCTCTTTCCCCTGCTCGATAAAGAGCCTATTGAACAGCGCCTCGATGCGGTGCAGACCCTGCTTGAAGAAAAAAGATGCCGCCTGCAACTTCAAACCCTGCTCAAAAAACTCTACGATCTTGACCGTCTGGCCGGGCGCCTGGCCGCCGCCAAAGCCACCGGCCGCGATCTTTTAAGTCTCAAAGACTCTTTGGCCCTGATACCCGAAATCAAAGAGCTGCTCAACAATCTGCCGATTCAGCCGATCCTGATTAACCAGGCCCTGCAAGAACTGCATGAGCTCAAAGAACTGACGGAAAAAATTGAGCGCTTTCTCCTGCCCGAACAACCCATCTCAATTACTGAAGGCAAGCTCATCAATAACGGCATCGACGCTAATCTTGATGAACTGCGCTTAATCAGCAAAAGCGGTAAGCAATGGCTCATTGAATATGAACAAAAGGAGAAGGAGAGAAGCGGTATTAACGGTCTGAAAGTCCGCTTCAACCGGGTTTTCGGTTACTATATTGAGGTAACCAAAAGAAATCTTGAGCAAGTTCCAGAGGATTACCAAAGACGGCAGACGTTGACCAATGCCGATCGTTTTATCACGCCGGAATTAAAAGAGTACGAAGAGAAGATTTTAGGTGCGGAAGAAAAAATCAACACCTTAGAGCTTGAGATCTTTCTCGGCTTACGCCGGGAAGCGGCCTTGGAAATTGGTCACATCCGGGAGTCGGCTTTACGCCTGACCCTCTTTGATGTCTTAAGCAGTCTCGCCGAAGTTGCTGATGAGCGCCACTATTGCCGACCCGAAATTATCAGCGACCGCCAAATTCTGGAGATCGAAGATGGCCGGCACCCGGTAATTGA
>JAUVDU010000338.1 GCA_030595135.1 Deltaproteobacteria bacterium
TGGCTTATTATCTGCTTGATAACCAACTCTATGATGTCGAAGCTTTGGCTGAGCAAGGTTTGAATGTTTCGGAGCTCAAAGGTTTACTGAAAAAATATGCACCTGATACGATAGCTTCATCTCTAGGGGTTAAAGCCGGAGTGATTAAAAGCCTGGCCAAGGCGATGGTTCGCTTTCAACCGGCTTTGGCAATCTATGATGAAGAGTTGCTTTTGGCTCAGGATGGCTGGCATAGTGCGGCTGCGATTGAGCTTTTAAATCTGCTTTTAGGTTCTTTGGATCGCCCCGGTGGTCTTTACTACTATAGTGAAGAGAGCGATCTGGCTGCTTCAGTATATAATCTTGAAAGTCAGAAAGAGCGGCAGAAAGTCTCTCTTGACTGGTTTGCCAACTGGTTGGACGGCAGTGGTAATAAACCGGCCATCATTAATTATGCCGCCAATCCTGCGTATACAACTTACAGCGGTAAATATCCGCATGCGCTTTGGCAGAGTGAAAATAAAATTCCTTTTCATTTGGCGATTGATACTCATGTCAGTGAGACCTCATTTTTTGCCGACTTGATTTTACCGGCGGCGACCGAACTTGAAACCTGGGGGCTCTCTGATCGTCCTCTGGCAGATGGACAGCGGGTTCTTTCTCTTCGGCAGCCGGTTTCCCGGCTGATGGATGAGATTTTATTGTTGCGTCAGGCCAAGGCCAAAAACCTTGATCTCTTTAAAGAGAAACCAGAGCCGGTCGCTGAATCACGTGATTTCAACCAGATTGTGCTTGAACTGAAGAAAGTTGTGCAGGGTGAGTCACCCGATACCGCGTTAAGAGTTGCCGGCTGGCTTGAAGATATGGTCAAAGGGGCTCCTTTTACGGCGGCGGGTATCAGTTGGGTAACCTTGCAAAAGCAGGGTTTTCAGAACTATCTCGGAGCAACGGAAACGGCTGGTTTGAGTCCTTCGGTAACAGCTGCTAAATTTACCGCTTTTGCTGATAAGTCGCTGTCCGACAGTGATGATAGCTTCTCTTTAATTCCTTACACTTGGCATATACTTGATAACAGGACTGCTAATTGTAAATATATGGCCGAATTCAGACATGAAAATCCGCTTTGGATTCATCCTTCAAAGGCTGCCAGCCTAGGTATCCATGAGGGTGATGATGTCCGGATTGAATCACAAACAAGTTCGGTGGTTGCTAAAGCCTGGCTTAGCGAAGCTATTCATCCTCAATGTGTGGCAATTGCTTTGGGACTTGGGCACACTGAGATGGGTCGGGTGGCCAAGGCTCAGACAATTGCTAAGAGCGATCCCATGACTCGTTCGATGCTTATGCATAAGCCGATTCATTTTACTCCTTTTTCATTTCGGTTGCGGGCCTGGGATAAAGTTGAGCCGGTCTGGTGGCATGAAAAAGGTAATGGCGTTGATATCCGGCGTATTTTTAAGAGTGTAGCAGATAGTCAGGTTGCCGGTATGACCGTGGTTGATACGACGGTGAAACTGAGAAAAGTATAAAGACTTTAACAAGGTGGAAGGGTATGAAGATAGATTTCAGTTTTTATAAGGATCTCCCGGTGTGGTTGAAATCCAGCCTGATTATTGGTGTAGTTCTTTTTGTGATTGTGGGTTTCTTTGGCATAGCTCGCTATACTGATATTAATGACGGGCTCTGTCAAGGTTGTCATCCGACAATTCATGCTCTGTGGGCGGACTCGAAGTTGCATCCGGCTGATAAAGTGACCTGTTATGAGTGTCATACCAAGGCGATGGGGACATTTCCGGATAAAGATACAAATATAGTTGTTCACTATCGTGACAAGATTATTCCGGTTCATTTTAATAGCGGTAAGCAGATGCTTAATGACAACTGTCTGCGTTGTCATGACGATATTCCGAAGCTCAAAGAGGTTAAAAATACCCGGATTATCAAGATCTCTCACGCCAAACATTACAAAGCCGAGAAGGTCAAGATTGATGATTGTATGGTTTGTCATTATGCGGTAGCGCATGACAAATTTGCGATCGAAACTAATCGGCCGCGGATGCAGGGTTGCTTCTTGGGTGAATGTCATAAAGAGGACACTAAAGCCGAACGTTGTGAGCTGTGTCATTTTGTGAAATTGGTTGAAGAAGAAAAAGTACTTGAAAAAATAACAGATAAATAGTAGGGCGACGGGGTCATGTGATAAGCATGGCCCCGTTTTTTATTAGAGTTCTTTAACAGTTAACGTTAACTGATGGTTTAGGTTTGACGATAGATGTTGAAAAATAGACAATATGACCTCTTGAAAGGCCTTAAGGTGTTAGATCTTACCCGTCTGCTCCCTGGGCCTTTTTGTAGTATGGTGCTGGCTGATTACGGAGCCGAAGTTTTAAAGATTGAAGCTCCGGGTGAGGGGGACTATCTGCGCAGTTGGGCCCCCCTTGTCGATGGTGTCAGCGCCTTTTTTCTCGCCGTTAACCGTAATAAACGTTCTCTGACGCTTAATCTTAAGCAAAAAGAGGGGCTGGAACTTTTTAAAAAACTTCTGCTTGAGTATGATGTTGTTCTTGAAAGCTTCCGTCCGGGAGTTATGGAGCGGCTTGGTTGCAGCTATAAAGAGCTTGCCGTCCTTAAACCTTCTCTGATTTATTGCTCTATCAGCGGTTATGGTCAATCCGGGCCAGAGGCTTTAAAGGCGGGGCACGATCTTAACTATATGGCCGAAGCCGGAGTTTTGAATACGACTTCAAGTCGGGAAATTACGGCTCTCTCTGGAGTCCAGGTTGCCGATGTCGCCGGTGGCGCACTTTATGCCGTCAGCGCCGTTCTGGCCGCCTATATCCGGGTTTTGAAAGGGGGGCGGGGGGCTTGCCTCGATATCTCGATGACCGATGGTCTGGTTAGTATGCTTCCTTTGCTTTCAGCCTATCACTACTCTTTGGGCTTAGAGCCCGGCCCCGATACGACGATGTTCAATGGCCTGTTGGCTTGTTACCATATTTATCGAACCCGCGATGGCCGGGAGATCGCTTTGGGTGCGCTTGAGGTGAAATTCTGGCAGAATTTCTGCCGGGCGATTGAACGTGAAGATCTTATTGC
>JAUVDU010000155.1 GCA_030595135.1 Deltaproteobacteria bacterium
CATGCGCGTGATAACTTGGAGAATATCCGCCTCTTCAAGCTCTTTCTGAGACTCAATCTGACGATTTTTCATCTCCGACATCAACATCCGCAAAACCCCTAGACGAACCTTCTCTTTCTTGCGCATCGCATCCTTAACCGATGCCCCAATCTCATCTTTTAAACCCATGAAACCAATCTCCCTCTTCCATTTTTGATTATTTTATTCATGTCGTTGCCAGCATACACAACAATTACTAGAATTTCAAGCATGATGGCTTCGTGAAAAAAGCAAGCACACATTGCACTTGACTCCACCGCCAGCATTTAGTAGGTTGATTCTGGTCGGCGCAAAAAACCGGCCATCGCGGATAAAATCCACTTCCCCTTGCCTATGGAGCAACCTTAATAATGTCTGAAAAAGAACACACCCTGGCCGTTTTCATCGACTTTGAAAACCTCGCTCTGGGCTTTAAAAATCGTAAAAAAAATGAGAAATTTGAAATTGCCCTAATTCTCGCGAGACTGGTTGAAAAGGGCAAGGTGATCGCCAAGAAAGCCTATGCCGACTGGGCCAGCTACTCTAAATTCAAGGAAGAGTTACACGCGGCGGCAATTGAGTTGATCGAGATTCCGAAACGGCGCATGACCGGCAAAAACTCAGCCGACATCCGCCTCTGCGTCGATGCCATGGATATGTCTTATGCCAAGGATCATATCGACACGTTTGTCATCGTCTCCGGCGATTCAGATTTTTCACCCCTGGTTTCCAAGCTCAAAGAGAACGGCAAACAGGTAATCGGCATCGGCATGCGCGATAGTACGTCAGATCTCTTAAGCGACAACTGCGACGAATTTATCTTTTACGAAGATCTGGAACAGGCCTCGCAAATGACACCGCCGCAACTCACTGGCGACCTCTCTGAAGAAAAACGCGAAGCTTTCAAATTACTCTTTGACTCAATCACGGCTTTAAGACGTGAGAATAAAGAGATTCTCTGGTCTTCAATGATCAAACAGACGATGCAGCGCAAGCGGCCGTCATTTAACGAGTCCACCATCGGCTACCGCTCGTTCAGCGAGATGTTGCAAGACTGCGCCAAACGTAAATATCTACAGGTGAGCAAGGATAGTAAAAGCGGAACCCTAATCGTCGACGGCTTCGCTAAATAGGATTTTTCATGCTTTTAATGATTGATAACTACGACTCGTTTACGTACAATATTGTCCAGTATTTCGGTATCCTGGGGGAAGAGGTCGTGGTCAAACGCAATGATGAAATCACACTCGACGGTATCGCTGAGCTACAACCGGATCGGCTCGTTATTTCACCCGGCCCCTGCACCCCGGCTGAAGCCGGGATTTCGGTTGCCGCGATCAAACATTTTGCCGGAAGATTACCGATCTTAGGCGTCTGTCTCGGCCACCAGAGTATCGGGGCCGCTTTTGGCGGTGAGATTGTCCGCGCTGAGCGCATCATGCACGGCAAAACCTCCGAGGTTGAACATGACGGCCGCGAACTTTTCCAAGGAATCGCGAACCCCTTCACCGCAACCCGCTACCATTCCTTGGTAATCGCCCCAAAAACCCTGCCTGCCTGCCTTGAAGTTACGGCTCGCGCCTGTGACGATCAAGAGATCATGGCCATACACCACCGCGAGTTCCCGATCTGGGGCATTCAGTTCCACCCCGAATCAATCCTCACCGAAGCCGGCATGGCAATTCTGAAAAACTTTCTCGTTCTTTAAAAGATATAGTTAGTGCCTGTATTACTCAAGCAGAACCAGGCCGGTAAAGGTTGCCATCGATTCATCTTTATCAACCACTGACTTCTGGGGCCAGCCTGCCGTCTCCATCAGTTTGCCGACATCGATACCATGACCGGACATTGAGGGTCTGGCAAGATGAGGATTACGGCAAGCCTTGCCCTCATCCAGCACCCGACACTCCGGATAATCTGCGCAAAAAAGCTCTTTACAAGAACCCCCGGCAAAAGCCCGGGCTTTTGTCGCACCCAATTTACGCGCCGCCCTCTCAACCCCGGCCCCAATTTCATGAATCAGAGCCAAAACCTCATTCCGCTCAAATGAAAAAGAGACCTCTTTCGGAACTTCAAGTTTAAAAACCAAGGCCTTGCCATAATCGGCCATCATCTCTCTGAAACCTTGCGGCCCGGCAACATGAGGCGGACAACTCATAGAGCGACCGTAACCATCACAGCGCGGCTCCAGACACATCCCGGCGAGCTCATCTTTAACCACAATATCTTTGACCTCAACCAAAATTGCATCCGCCGCCCCCAAATGGCGAGCCAGTTCCAACAAATCAGAAAATTTATTCATCTATTTCTCAATAAGGAGTAGAAAGTAATTTGTTACCAGCAATTATGTGGGGGCCGCGCTCAGCGGTCTAAAGTCGCTTTTTACGCCCCGCAGAAAGTGCCCTGGGGTGCGACGCCATCAAACTTGATTGACAGCAAGGAATCTATTTAATTGAATCTGGCTTTTACCACTAAGGTCAGTAAACTGGATTCCCAATGAGAGCTCTTCGCTATCTTGCGACATGCTCCTTACCGCACCTTGCAGACAAAGTTCTCCCTCTACTCCAGGTAAAGAGAGAAACATCGCAATGGCGGACTGAATTTTGAGAGGCTCTTTAACCCATTCGAGCTCTTCTAGAGAAATTGTCGCCTTACAGCCACCTTTACTAATATCGCCGACAACTCCTTTAAAACGCAATTTTCTATCTTGATGTCGAGTCACAACCTCCAGGCGAGCCGGGAGACTACAATCAAATCTTTTATGAGTCCTCAGGTTATAATCTTCAATTTTCTTGGGGAATTTAACAAACACAACATTAAATGGCTCCAGTACAGGTAACATGATTGGTGATCTGAAACCAAAGACACTCCCCTGATGTACATATCTTACAACTAACTCCTTATCTTTGGCAAAAATTTCTTCGGAGTTCACGACCATGGGGATTTTTATAATCAGATAACGCCCTTCCTCCCGGCCCACCAGACAGCTTTTCAAACGGTTGGGATAACCCTGAACCTGTACCTGTAATACTGTATTAAAATCCATCCGGCAACCTCATACAACCGTTAAGATCGAACAATTATGACCAAAACATCGACATCGGATCAAATCTCCCTATCAGGATATACAGGTACCTCTATACCATAAATAACACCTAGTCATCAACCCCTGTTTTACGGCTCGCTTTTTCGGTCAAACCGGAGGTGCCGAAGCGGCGTTTGAGTTCAGTTTTTATAGCTGAGGGAGGAATTTTTTGGTCGGCCATGAGAACCAGGAGGTGGAAAGTTAAGTCGGCAAGTTCGTGGGTAAGAGCAGGTGGGTTCGGGTTTTTGGCGGCCAGGAGAACTTCGCAGGACTCTTCACCGACCTTTTTTAAGACCTGATCGGTGCCCTTTTGCAGCAGAGAAGAGACATAAGAGTTTTGGCGGGGATGGTCGCGGCGTTCGCAGATCACTTTATAGAGTTCATCGATTATCGAATCTGTATAGTCATCACTCATAATTTGTCACTTGACAATAATCAATCACGAACCCGCACCCCGCGCTCGCGGAGATAATCCTTGGTTTCGCCGATCGTATATTCACGATAGTGAAAAATGGACGCAGCCAGAGCGGCGCTGGCCGCTCCTTTAGTCAAGCCTTCATAGATATGATCGAGGTTGCCGACGCCGCCGGAGGCGATCACCGGGACTTCGACCGCATCGACGATAGTTTTAGTCAGTTCAAGATCAAAACCATCCTTGGTGCCATCTCGATCCATACTCGTTAAAAGGATCTCTCCGGCCCCGTATTCAACCATACGCCGGGCCCATTCGACCACATCGAGACCGGTCGGTTCGCGACCGCCATAGATAAAAACCTCCCAACCGTTACCGGAGGTTCGGGCCTTGGCATCGATCGCAACCACCGTACATTGACTGCCGAAACGGTAGGCCGCCTCTTTAACAAATTCGGGGCGATGAACAGCCGCCGTATTGATCGAGACTTTGTCGGCCCCGGCATTGAGCAGGGCCCTGATATCTTCAAGTTTTCTCACTCCGCCGCCGACCGTCAACGGAATAAAGACCTGTTCGGCGGTGCGGGCGACAACATCGAGGATAATCGAACGTCGGTCGGAGGATGCGGTTATATCGAGAAAAGTGAGTTCATCGGCTCCCTGTTCATCATAGATGGCGGCAACTTCAACCGGATCACCGGCATCCCTTAAACCGACAAAATTAACCCCTTTGACCACCCGGCCATCCTTGACATCGAGACAGGGAATAATTCTTTTGGCTAACATTGTGATTCACCATTAGCATTTTCCCGGGCATCGGCATCAGCCAGAGTTTGAGCGGTGCTAAGATCAAGCGTACCTTCATAAAGAGCGCGACCGGTAATCGCGGCGCTTACACCACATTTTTCGAGCGGCAAGAGACCTTTGACATCGGCGATGGTCGCAATCCCGCCGGAGGCGATCACCGGAATCGAGATGGCTTCAGCCAGGGCTTTGGTCTCTTCAAGATTGACGCCGGTCTGCATGCCGTCGCGCAAAATATCGGTATAGATTATCGCCGCCACCCCGCAATCTTCAAAACCTCGGGCCAGATCAAGGGCCTGCACCCTAGTTTCAGCCGCCCAACCCCGGGTTGCAACCAAACCTTGACGAGCATCGATCCCGACGCAGATACGACCCGGAAAAGTTTTGGCCGCAATCCGTGCCAACTCGGGGTTTTCAACCGCCACGGTGCCTAAGATGGCTCGATCAAGACCAAGATCAAGGTAGGCGCTGATCGTTTCAAGATCACGAATTCCACCCCCCAACTGACAAGGGATATCAAGGGCCGCAACAATTTTTTTAATAATCTCGCGATTAATCGGCTCCCCGGCAAAAGCGCCGTTAAGATCGACCAGATGCAAATACCTGGCTCCCTGCTTCTGCCAGTTCAGAGCCATCTCAACCGGGTCATTGGAAAAGAGCGTATCATCTTCCATCCGCCCCTGTTTGAGACGCACACAGTTGCCATCTTTTAAATCAATTGCCGGAATAATAATCATCTTCTATATCGCTCCTGCTCCCTTAAGGCCGGGAAACTGCTCAACTAACTCGGCAATGCCGATGTCGGCAAACTCTCTGGCCGTCAGCCACTTGCCCCCGCCCCGCATGAAATTTCTTAAGTTGGTAATATCGTCACTCAAAGATTTTTGG
>JAUVDU010000183.1 GCA_030595135.1 Deltaproteobacteria bacterium
CTGTAGTAGAGGGCCGTACTGTTTTCCAAGCCGACTTTGGTCGGCATGCCGATAGATATCTTCTGAGCTTTGAAATTTTCATCACGCTCGGCGAAAATCATCATCCGAGGCCGGAACGTCTGGACTTTAAGACCGTCAGCGGCTGTGTAGGCATATGTGCCTTCCGGGTCGATGTGACAGAGCAGGCAATCCGCTTCAACGACGCCGGATTTAGACCAGTCGTGGGGTTTTGGGTCACCGATGTTGGCCATGGTTTCGGAAATGGAATCGGAACCGTAAATGGCCATCGTGATGTCTTCAGAATTGTAGGTGTAAAAATCGCGGTCGTAGGAGTGCGTCGGCTTGAGGCTGGGATCCGTGAACTGCACGATCTTTCCATTCTCGTCGGCGATTCCTTCAACCGGGCCGCCGCCGGGGTGACAAGATTGGCAGGTCGCAATATGATCGGCGGTGCTCAGATCGAAAAAGTAAGGTTTATCTTCGGAGGTAAAAGGATCAAGATAGCTGCCGTGCTCTTTTTTTGCCGCCACCTGGCGGTAAGAGGGGGGTCACCACGCTCCGAATTGACCGGGGCTGACAAAATGACCATAAGCATTGGCCAGATATTTATAAAGCGGGTTGTCTTTGTTTTCGCTGGACCAGGTATCACTTATCCCCTTGCCATCTTCACCCATGCCCTCGCGAAAATGGTAGGCTTTGGTAATCTCGTGGTAGTCGTGGCATTTGCCGCAGGTCTGTTTCGGGCTGTAGGGCGGGCCCGCCTTGTAGACCGAGCCACCGGCGGCGGTGACGATTTCACTGTCATCAAGTTGGTCGATGATACGGTTACCCTGTCCATCATAAAGGGTCACCGGGGGGTGGGCGGCTCCGGCCAATAAAGGGGTGAGAGCCAGGAGCAAGGCTCCCAGAATAATATGGGAAAATCTTTTCATCGAGCTACCTCCGAGGGGTTACAGGATATTGTTAGTTTAAAAAGAGTATCTGGTTAATAATTAAGTTATTATTTGCGCAAAATTATGCTCTTATGACATTTCATGCACTCGCCGGTTTCATGGCAGACATTGCAGCTGCGGAAATTGCGCCGGGCCGCTTCGCCGTGGCCGTTTTTGCGCTGATAGGCCATCCAGTCGCCCCGATAATGAGAGACCGGTTTCTGGTGTTTATGACAATCGACACAGTAACCGGCGGGATGACAGGTGGCGCAGGTACGGCGATCATGAGTTGCTTCAACGCCGTGGCCGGTGGTTTTCCAGCCAAAATTGTGATCTCGGGGTTTTTCGGTTTGATGACACTTTTCACAGAAAGCCTGGCGGCTGGGGTGGCAGCAATCACAGGAGTCGGTCAGCTTGCTGGCAAAGCCGTGCTGGGCTTCCCAGTCCTGGCTGTGATTGGCCGGTGCTTTTTCTGCCCGGAGTTCAGTATGGCAGGCTTCGCATTCAATTGGGCCATCTTCTTTTTTATGGCAGTTAAGGCAGAGATCCATGGTCGGACCTTTGTCAAAACCACGATCTTTTTTGATTGCATAGTGGCAGGTGCCGCAGTCGTAATCGCTGTGGACTTCATGCGCAAAAATCAGGTCGGCAAAACCCTCCGCTTTTGCTGCGTACTTGATTTCGTAGTCCCGTTCCGCGCTTTCTGGAGTGTGACAGAGAAGACAATCTTTAGAAGGGGTATCAGGATCAAAATCGTGGCACTCCTGACAGCTCGCCATAGTGGCGGTGGCAAAATTGCCATCATCATCTTTTGCATGACAATCGTCACAGCTTGCTTCCTGTTCAGCGATGTGAAACTTGTGGCTGAATTTGAGGCCCACGGATGATTTGCAGGCTCCCAGAACCAGAGCTCCAAGTGCGATTGCGGCAAGCCCTAACCAGAAGAGTTTTCGTTTTTGCTTACACATAAAAATTGCCCGTTATAGTTAAATGTTGGTAACTTGGAATTTCTTTGCTTAAAAATTGAGATCAAGCGTGATGGTTAATGAGTTGATGTGGTCAACCCCTAATTCATCTTCATAGAAATCGTCGTTGGCATATTCATAGGCCAGTTCGATGTGGGAATGGTCGCAAATTTGATAGGCGATCGAAGCCCGGTAGCTGTTTGACGCTTCACTATCGAGCATGCTGTTGACATCTTCATTTTTATAGTAGTATCCGGCGGCAAGTTCAAACTTCTCAAAAAGCTCCTGTTCTATGTCAAAAAAGCAGGAAGTTGATTTACCTTCGTAATATCTGTCCCGATCCTCCCACCAGTGACTGACCCCGGCACTGCAGTGAAAACCGTGCCAGCCGAAACACTCATCAAGGTCAAAGCCCCCGGTAACTCTTTGGAAATCGGTGTTATAGAGATTTTCATCTTCACTGCTGGAGAGGTTGCGATTGGTGTAACGACCGAAAACGGTAAGCCCTTTAAGCAGAGGGATCGGCTGGCTGATATGGAAATCAAACTCGTAATAGCCCTGTTCCTTCATCAAATAGAGGCGGTTCATTCTTGAACTTAAGGCTTCATCGAGGGTGTAGGTGAAATCAAAGAGGAAATCGGCATTAGAAGAGATTGCGTAACGGCGGTAGATAGAGAAATCGAGTACCGTGCCGGTGGCGGCGATTGTGGTTTCAAGACCGGCATCGAAAAAACGCGTATGGCTATTAATGAAAGCGACGCGGCTGCGAAATTTCCAGAGGTCTGAGGGTTGCCAGTACATGGAGGTTTCCCAAGACGTTTCGTCAAAGAAAACGGCATTGAGATCAATCGCCAGCCCGGGTAGCGGGCGGATTCTTAAATTTGCTCCACCGATGCCATCTTGACCCAGATCACTGTAGTGCTGGGTTATTAATCCGCCAAAAGCCTCAACTTCCAGTCCCAGCCATTGGGGCACATCATAGCGCGCCCAAAGTCCGTCAAACTGTACGGTTTCAGCCCCATAGGCATACTGGCGGCCGGCTCTTACAGTGAGGTTGTCGGTAAAGAGACCGGTTTTCTCCAGGTAAGCGTAGTAGCATTCAAAATCTTGTCGATGGCTGCCACGACTGTCGGTATAGTCCTGAAAGATTGAACCCTTGCGCGTGCCGTCGAGATCTTTGGCATAGCTGGCCATCGAAGAGAAGGTCAGGCCTAACTCTTGCCAGTTGGCATCAATGGCCAGGGTTTCAAAAAAATCCTGATCCCGGTCTTCGTCAACAGCCATCTGACTTGATGGGCCGTCAGACCATTGTAATCGGTATTCAGAGGTACTTCTTACTGATATGTCAGCACCGCCCAATTCCAGAGCCCAACCGGAAGTTGCCAACAAGCAACATCCGATTACGATTCCGGCCACAAATTTCAATCGACGCCATTGTAATCCAGCCATCTAAACATCCTCTGTCAATAAAAAGTTAACCACGGCCCGTAGGCACGCACAAAAATAAAACTTAAATGTAGTTGCATTTTTGTGGTAGTTGATAGGGGTGTATGACACATTAGTAGAGATTAATGTGTCATATATCTATATTAACTTATTAAATCTGTCAAGTTTTAAATTGTTGTTAAAGCTGGTTGTAGTTTGAGATATTTCATTGGGTCATTTAGCACATTAATATATGTTAATGTGAATTTAACTATATCAGCTTATTAAATTTGTCAAGTTATAAATTGATCCTAAAAGTTGACATATTGTACTGCTAAAGTTGATAGCTGTACCGATGTTATGATCGTTGGTTATGCTGTTATTTTAGTTGGAGGGTTTTGCTCAGTTGGACGGGATTTTATTAATGTAGGCGAGCTGAGGGTCAAATGAATAAAAAAAGCACCTCCAGATAAGGCTGAAGGTGCTTTGGGCTGTGAGGTTATGGTATATTTAGACTTTAACTAATAGATAATGGAATGATGATAGTCTGATTATCAACCTCATGTTCATTTTCTTGGAGTTGATCTTTTAATTGAGAAGTCTCCTCAATCGTGGTTGTGATCGTATCTATTTTTTCTTGGTTGGCTTCAAGTTTTTTCTTCTGGAAATGGTCAACTGAGCAGAGAATAATAGATACAAACACTAAACCACCCCAGGCAATGATTAAAGGAACGACCAAAATGTTAAGGGCCGGAATGAAGGCCGCAGGAATCGCCATGATGCCCATGAATTTTCCCATAACCAGGAAGAGGGCGCCGATCTTGGTTAAAGTCGGGATGCTCTGGACGAGCTCAATTATGTCAGTGGATTCATCGTTTTGATAGTCGTAACTGCGACTGTAGGTTCGGTTCTGGCTGGGGGTCATGGTCTTCTCCGAGAGCTATGTGAACTTTCACATTTTTATGGCTTTCTATATATTTATGCGCTAGTGCAAGCTGATAAACTTCTTTGGACTCTTATACTGAATATAGTCGACAGTTTCAAATTGTCAAGTTTTTATTGAGCGGTAGCCAATTTTTACTCAGGAGTCGGAGATTTTTTCTTCCTGTTTGACCTCTTCCGTCACATAGTATTCACTCGTCAACTCACGTTCAACAATTTCATTGCCGAGCAGAGTTTCCAGGGTTTTTGTTACATCCAGACACTTGCCACCCTCAAAACCGGCCAGTTGTAACTCTACAGCACCATCTGCGCCAATTGATATATTGATTTTTTCCATGATCTGTTTATCTCCAGGTAGTTGTTTGTAGTGGTCTCTTGTAAGATTTTAACGTGCCCGGCTTAAGGTCATATTGATGGTGCCGGCTTTGTTCTCTTCGTCGGTGAGGAGGAAACCTTGCTGAGCCAGGGTGTCTTTGACGACATTGTAGGCATAGCGC
>JAUVDU010000225.1 GCA_030595135.1 Deltaproteobacteria bacterium
TTTAGTAGTGGCATTTTTGTTGTTGGTTATGGAGCTTTTGCGAGAGTGGCGGAATTGGCAGACGCACTAGACTTAGGATCTAGCGGTTTAACCGTGGGGGTTCGAGTCCCCCCTTTCGCACCATTTCTAGATATGTTGCAGTGAACTTTATAGGTTTTTGCAACTTACCTATATATTAAAAAATAAGAATGCATAAGGTGTAGCGGTCTTTGGCTGATCGTTACCTAAGACAAGAGGTTTTGGTTTTATGAATGTTGAAGTGAAAGATATCAGTACGGTAAAAAAACAGTTGCTTATCGATTTAGATTCCGACCAGATTGATAAAAAACTCAACAAGGCTTATAATGATTGCCGTAAAAAGGCTAAGATTAAGGGTTTTCGGCCCGGAAAAGCTCCGTTGAATCTTATTAAAAAACTCTATCAGGATCAGGTACGCATGGAAGTGACGGAGGATTTGGTTCAGGATGGCTTCAGTGCCGCTCTGGATGAACATAAGCTTTCGCCTCTTGCACCGCCGTCGATTGAGGATCTCTCTTTTCCTGAGGATAACAGCACTTTGTCCTTTGCCGCGACAATTGAGGTTTTGCCGGAGATCTCGCTGGATTCCTATGATGATATCGAGTTGCAGAAACTCTCGGTTGAGGTTGATGACGCAGACGTGGACGCAGAGTTGGAAAAATTGCGTCAGAGTATGGCTCAGTTCAAAACTATCGATGAACGTCCTGCGCAGGAGGGTGATACCCTGATGATCGATTTTGTCGGTCGGCTGGATGGGGTTGAATTTGAAGGGGGCAGTGCCGAAGGCTTTACGATAGAGATTGGCAGCGGCCGCTTTATTCCAGATCTCGAACGGCAATTGGCCGGGCTTGAACTTGACCAGAGTTACGACCTGGAAGCAGTTTTCCCGGATGATTACCATAAGGCTGAATTGGCCGGTAAAAAGACTGTTTTTACGGTGACGGTCAAATCTATTCGGGAAAAGGAGGTGCCGGAGCTTGATGATGATCTGGCAAACCAGATTTCCGGTGGCGAGATGGAAACTCTGGAGCAGCTGCGTGAGAAAATGACCGAATATGTCTCCTCTTCGAAGGTTTCAGAGGCGAAGGGTAAAAATACTGAAGAGATGCTCTCTTGTCTGCGGGATAAGGTCGACTTTGAGTTGCCTGAGTGCCTGCTGGTTGAAGAGAAGGAGCGTGCTATCTCCGCTGCCCGTTCTCGTTTTCTCTCGCAAGGCCTGGAGCAGGAGATGGTTGAGCAGATGATAACCGCCAACCAGGAGAGAATTGCTGCGGATGCTGAGAATACGGTAAAAAATACGTTGATTTTGGAGCATCTCGTTGGTCTCGAAAAGCTTGAAAGTACACCTGAAGAGGTCAGTGCTCGTTTTCAAAGTTTTATCCAGAGTTCGGGCGAAAATCCACAAGAGGTTTTTGACCGCTTCAAAGGTCGTGAACATGAATTAACCGGGATGCTTCAGCGTGAGGTCTTAATGGAGAAAATTATTGAGCATCTTTTGGCTAAAGTTTCCTATAAAGAAGCTGAGAAAGAAGCCGAAACTGAAATGGAAGATTAGGGGTTGTTTGTATGAGTTTTTTGCCGATGGTGGTAGAACAGAGCCCGGGCGGTGAGCGGGCCTACGATATCTATTCTCGATTGTTGCGTGACCGAATTATTTTCTTAGGCACCGCGATTGATGATAACGTGGCTAATGCCGTGATCGCCCAGTTGCTTTTTCTCGAAGCTGATGATCCCGACAAGGATATCAATATCTATGTGAACTCGCCGGGTGGCTCAGTGACGGCCGGGTTGGCGATCTATGACACCATGCAGTTTGTTAAGCCCGATATTACAACGATCTGCGTTGGTCAGGCGGCGAGTATGGGGGCTTTATTGCTGACGGCCGGTAGTGCCGGCAAACGCTATGCGCTGCCTAATTCCCGAATTCTTCTGCATCAGCCGATGGGTGGTTTTTCCGGACAAGCCTCCGATATCGAAATTCATGCGCGTGAGATCTTGCGCCTCAAACAGATTCTTAATGATATCTTGCAGCATCATACCGGTCAGGATATGGAGCGTCTCCAGCAGGATACGGATCGGGATTTTTTCATGTCAACCGAACAGGCGGTTGAATATGGAGTTATTGACGAAGTGATCAAAAACCGACGAGTTGCGGGGGAGAACTAAGATAATGGCTCGTAAAAAGGATCAGGATATGTTGCGGTGTTCGTTCTGTGGTAAAGATCAGAACAGTGTAAAGAAATTGATCGCCGGGCCTTCGGTTTTTATCTGTAATGAGTGTATAGATCTCTGTACCAACATCATTGTCGGAGAAAATGAACGCGAAACCCTGGCTGATCTGCATGAAACGCTGGTGCCGCCGCGCGTTATCAAAGAGAGCCTGGATGAATATATTATCGGTCAGGACGAGGCCAAACGCAAACTTGCTGTAGCCGTCTATAATCACTATAAAAGAATCGCGTCCCGCGGTATTGACTCAGATGATGAGGTTGAACTCCAAAAAAGTAACATTCTTCTGGTGGGGCCGACCGGCAGTGGTAAAACTCTGCTGGCTCAAACCCTGGCTCGGGTTTTGAAGGTTCCTTTTACGATTGCTGATGCGACCAATTTGACCGAAGCCGGTTATGTTGGAGAGGATGTTGAAAATATTCTTGTCGCCTTATTGCAGGCGGCGGACTATGATGTTGAACAGGCTTCACGCGGAATTATTTATATAGATGAAATTGACAAAATCTCTCGTAAAGGGGACAGCCCTTCGATTACGCGTGATGTCTCCGGCGAGGGGGTGCAGCAGGCTCTTTTGAAGATTTTAGAGGGTACGGTTGCCAACGTTCCTCCCAAGGGCGGGCGAAAACATCCTCAGCAGGAGTTCATCAAACTTGATACCCGAGATATTTTGTTCATTTGTGGTGGAGCTTTTAACGGTCTTGATGATATAATTCAGCGTCGTATGCGCGGCAATACCCTCGGTTTTCAGGTTGAGAGTGTGAAAAGTGGTTCTGTCGGTAGTGGGACGGCTCGTGATGTGACCCCGGCCGATCTTCTCAAATTTGGGTTGATTCCTGAATTTATCGGGCGTCTGCCGGTAATTGCCGGTTTAACTGAACTTGATCAAGAATCGTTGGTTAAGATTCTGACTGAGCCTCGAAATGCCTTGGTCAAGCAGTACCGTAAACTTTTCAAGATGGATCATGTCGATCTCGAATTCAGCCCGGCCGCACTGGAGAAGGTTGCTTTGTTGGCGCTGGAGCAGAAAACCGGGGCTCGGGGCTTACGCTCTATCCTTGAGAATGTAATGAATTCAGTAATGTTTGATCTTCCCGAGACGGATGCGGTTAAATGTATTGTTGAGGAGGAGGTTATTGTCAACGGAGTTCAACCTCTTTATCTTTACGAAAATGAAAATAAGGCGGAAAATAAGGCGGAATCGGCATAAACCATCGTTTTTTGCCTTGACTAGCTCAATCAGTTTTGCTATAACGACGACTTCTTCAAGACAATGATTAATGACATCGAGGGGAGGGGATTACGATGACCAAGGGCGAAATGATTGAGGCGATTGCCGAGAAAGCAGATGTTACCAAAGCCGCTTCGGAGAAAGTACTTAAAGCTTTTACCGAGGTTGTAAAAGATGAACTTGGCAAAGGTGAGAAAGTTGCTTTGGTTGGTTTTGGAACATTCTATGCGGTGGCGCGTCCGGCCCGAACCGGTCGTAATCCGAGAACCGGTGATAGTATAGAAATTGCAGCCAGCAATGTCCCTAAATTCAAGCCTGGTAAAGCCTTAAAAGATAGTTTGAATTAGAAAGAAAGTTGTTTGTGGGCGGGTAGCTCAGTTGGGAGAGCACCGGCCTTACAAGCCGGGGGTCACAGGTTCAAGCCCTGTTCCGCCTATTGCTACAGTTTGTTTTATTGGGGGCGTAGTTAAGTTGGTTATAACGCCGGCCTGTCACGCCGGAGACCGCGAGTTCGAGTCTCGTCGCTCCCGCCATAAATCTTCAAAAGAGCTGCTTGCCTTCGGTAAGCAGCTCTTTTTTTTATTATCAGGAGTTTTATTAATGGAATATAAAAACACT
>JAUVDU010000364.1 GCA_030595135.1 Deltaproteobacteria bacterium
CCCTTAGATCGCCTGATTCAGGAAACGATCAAAGACCCACTGGCCGACGAACTTCTCTTTGGTTCACTGAAACAAGGCGGCGAGGCTCGGGTGGAGATGGAGGAAGGAAAACTCAAGATTAAATGCTGATGGCGTCGTAAAAAGTTCCGATATCCTGCGATGATGTGGTTTCCCAGACACTCGACATACTATATGTATGGTCTCGCGCCTGGAAAACCACATCATCTTGTCTATCGAAATTTTTACTTAGCCATCCCGTGACTTCTTGAGAATGCATCAAATGCTGAGTGCTGGAACAGGAAACTGAAAAATGAAACTTAAACTTTTCCGTAAATCACCCAAAGAAGAACTGTTAAAAGAGCTGAAGGGCCAAGGGGAAAATGTAAAAAGCATACCGATCTGGCTTTTTACAATCTGCTATCTAATCTTCGTGGGCATGATAATTCTGGGAGTTAAAACCGGGCCCTTTCAAGATTACCGGGAACCAATCCCGATGGCCGAACTTTCAGAAAATCTCCCGATCGCTATCTTCTTTTATATTTTGATCCTGGGGTTCATAAAACTGAATGATTATCTTAATGCCAAACGTCGGCGTAATCCACGGCTTTAGATTTGGTGCACTCGTAAAAAAACCACAACCGTCATGCCGGCGAAAGCCGGTGTAAAGATTCGTTTGTTGGGCAATAATTAAAAAAAGGTGGGCCTTTGCCCCCCTTTTTTTCACTAAAGCTATTCTATATTACTTGTGCAGCCCATAGACCAATTTCGGATTCATAGTGTAAGTCCAGGGCAGACCACAATACTTCCATCCCCCGGTAAAACCCCGAAGACCATAATGCTCACTGAATTTCTTCATCAGAGCTTTATCTTCGCCGCTACCCTTGAATTTACCGCCTTCAAAACCACCAACTACATTGTAAACTTTCTTAAACCCGTTTTCGGCCAGAAAATCGCTGGCCGGCACGCTGCGGTTACCACTGCGACACATGATCAGCAACGTATCATCAGCCTTAAAATGCTTTTTCATATAATTGAGAAATTCAGGGTTTTTATAGTATTGATATCGGGTCTTGGTCATCTTTTTACCCCGAAACATCCCGCCTTTCTCGACGAACTCGTCACTCAAATACATAGCCGGAACACTATAAGCCATTGCCGGATGCCCAATCTGCTGATATTCGGCCGGAGTTCTGACATCAATCAGATAAACTCCATTCGCACCACTTTCCACCCTCTCGAAAGCCTGCAAAACCCCTATATTTTGTGCAATTTTTGCTTCCTTGGCTGCAACCCCGGAGGCCACAAACAGTAACGCCACTACCACCAATAAAAAAGAAAAAATCTTAGCCTGCCTCATTTTCATCAACTTACTCCTATTATTTTTCCAACCAAAATGCTAAGCTATCCCATATAGCTTCTATGGGTTAGTTGTAATCTATACAAAGAATATCGTCAAGATATATTTTACATCTATTTTTGGCCTCGTTTCTTCCCGGCCGCTTTAGCCCAGGTATCTCGCAGCGTAACCGTTCGATTAAAAAGCGGTTTTTCCGGCAAACTCTGACGATTATCAAGGATAAAATAACCCAGGCGTTCAAATTGTACCGACACCCCGGCCGCAACCTGCGCCAATGCAGGCTCAAGCTTACAGTCAGTCAGCAGGCTTAGTGAGTCGGGGTTAAGCAAAGTCGTAAAAGATTGTCCATCCTTTTCGGCACCGGGATCAACTACTGAAAAGAGTCGATCGTAAAGGCGCACTTCGGCAGAAACAGCCGTCGGAGCCGCAACCCAGTGTAGCGTCGCCTTGACCTTACGACCGTCAGGCGATGAACCGCCCCGAGTCTTGGGATCGTAGGTACAATAGATAGCCGTAACCTCTCCGTTTGCATCTTTTTCAACCCGTTCACAACGAATATAGTAGGCGTAACGCAAGCGCACTTCACGACCGGGAGTTAAACGATAGAATTTTTTCGGCGCATCCTCCATAAAATCGTCCCGCTCAACATAAATCTCACGGGCAAAAGGAACTTTGCGGCTCCCCATCGTCGGATCTCCAGGATTATTAACCGCATCCAGCTCTTCAACCTGATCCTCAGGATAATTCTCAATAATCACTTTCAACGGCTTTAAAACAGCCATATATCTTGGTGCCTTAAGATTAAGATCTTCGCGCACGGCATGCTCCAACAGAGCAACATCAACCATGCTGTTACGTTTGGCCACTCCGATTCTTTCACAAAAGTTACGAATCGAATCCGGCGTATAACCACGCCGCCGAAGACCGGAGATCGTCGGCAGGCGCGGATCATCCCAGCCATCGACCAAACCGTCGTTGACCAATTGCAACAACTTCCTTTTACTCATCACCGTGTAGCTGAGATTAAGCCGGGCGAACTCAATCTGCCGGGGGCGGGAGGAAACCGGCAACTGCTCGATAAACCAGTCATACAGAGGACGATGATCCTGAAACTCAAGTGTACAGATTGAATGAGTAATCCCCTCGATAGCATCAGAGAGACCGTGGGCAAAATCATACATCGGATAGAGACACCAATCGTCACCGGTGCGATGATGTGCGGCGTGCAGAATCCGGTAGAGAATCGGATCGCGCAGGTTGAGGTTGCCGGAGGTCATGTCGATCTTGGCCCGCAACACATGGGCACCGTTGGGGAATTCTCCGGCACGCATCCGCTGGAACAGGTCGAGGTTTTCTGCGACAGACCGCTCGCGGTGCGGGCTGTCTGTCCCCGGCTCGGTCAGGGTGCCGCGAGATTCGCGAATCTGTTCCGGGGTTAGGCTACAGACATAGGCTTTGCCTTTTTCAATCAACTGCACGGC
>JAUVDU010000284.1 GCA_030595135.1 Deltaproteobacteria bacterium
TAAAGAGTTGGCTGGTTTTCATGGCGAGATCCTTTTTCTGGGGGGTTGTTTTGGCTGACTACTTTTTACTTCTTGAGCCTTTATTCTTGTCAACATCGACAATGAAATCCCGGCTCAGCCAGTCACGGCCGATCAGAAGCTTGTAGGTCATGGCGCTGCGATCACGCAGGTTGACATTAATGGTTTTGTCGCTGCCTTGTAAACGCAAAGTCAGAGGGATCATGTAGCGGACTTCAACCCCCTGGGCATTGCGGACTTCAAGGGCGTCAACAATCTTGGTCGTTAAGCGCTTCTTTTCGCCCTTTTCGTTGACCAGGGTCAGGGAGATCTTTTTGCCGATATTAGCTTTCTTTTCGGTAGCCGGATTCTCAATCTCAATTTCCAGAGCGTGAACCGAGGTAGTGCGGGCTCCGGTATCAATTCTGGTGTTAAAATCGAGTCCGGTTTCAACAATCCGGATGATTTCAGTCGCGCCAACGGTCTTCTTGGCGGCGTTGGCGGTAGCTGAACCATGAAAACAGATAACTGTGACCAGGATTAGAATTGGCAAAATAAATCTATTAAATAATTTCATTAGCGTCTGATCTCCTGAGTTTTTTTGCTTAGTTAAAAATCGAGCCCCAAACGGCCGTAATAGATCAAATCGTAATACTTTTCACCGTCGATACTTTTATCGTTTCTGCTCTCAAAATCGTGTTCAAAGCCCAGTTCAATGCCCATTCCCCGAACAAAATCGAAATCAATTTTCCACTTACCCTGGATCCAGGTTCGGTATTCACCGAGATCGTTGAGCACCGGGTAGACAATACATTGGCAGGAGAGAGATTGGTTCTTAAATTTTTCAGGCTTCCAGAGCCACTCTACGCCGAGCTGTCCTTCGAGGTCGAATTCGTTCTCCGTGCCCCAAGTGCGACTGCCGCCAAGGCCGATACGTCCACTCAGTTTAAGGTTTTCCTCATGGAAAAAATCATAGCCGGTGCCGCCGGAGAGTGAAACCCGGTTTTTCCAGGACTTAAATGAGTCGTATTCATAGCGAAAATAGTAGTAGTAAAACCACTCGGAGTCGGGCAGCAACCAGTCGCGGACAAAGTTGAGGTGACCTTTACTGGTATCTTTTTCCTTGTCTTCAGTCTCGTAATAGTAGGCCGCAGAGAGAACCAATCGGTCGGACTCATCACGATACGAGGCATCGAGACCCAAACTTAAATCCATACTGACATCATTGCCACTCTCGCCCTTGATGCCAACCGCTAACCGGCGGATCCAGCCTTCGAGAAAACCGGAGCTGAAAAGGCCGAGCAACTTAGGAGCCATCATTGTTGACTTGGCCGTGATCTCCGGCGGCTTTGCCGTTTTCGGTGCCGGAGTCTCACTGCGGAGTTGGTTCTTGGGGATGGTTAGAACCCCGAGAACCACATGCTGCAGGATTATCTCTTTTTCGCTTTCATCGACAACTTCACCGGAGAGCTGGTCACCGTTTTGCAGGGTGACAACTCTGGCTTCAACCGCAAGAGATATTGGCAGCAGTAAGAGCAGAAAAAACAGTCGTTGAATAAATTTCATCCGCCTTTTTGTCATGGTCGCAAAAGATCTGAGTTTATAGTTTATAACGCCTCGAAGGTGAATTTCTGGCCCCCAACCGAGGCTTCGTACATCAGACCGCCCTTGGCATGGACAAAAATCGCCATGCCGCTAACGTAGTCTGAACCCAGCTGTTTGCCGCTGGCCGGGCCCGAACTGACACCGGCTGTCTGGCCGCGGGTTCCGGTCTGGGCCTGAGCTCCGGCGGTAATCGCCACGGCTGAAGCTTTGGCGTTGAGCGAAAAGGCGCCGCTTGTGAACTCTTTGTAAGCCCGTTCATCTTCGAAAAAGATGATCTCACTGTAGGCCTGGCCGCCGAGCTGAAACCCGATTGTGAGCTGGGTCAGGGTGGCGGTTCCGGTAAGTTTATCGCGTCGGTAGACCCGGCCTTTCCCAAAAGCCCCGCCGATGCCGATGCCGCCCTTGCCGATGGTCGGGAAAATGGCATAGCCATAAGCGTGATTAAAGTAGTTCTGCGCTTCAGCGGAACTTTTGAAGCGTTTAATTGCGGTTGCATAGCTGTCCGGCTCTGCTGCCAGGCTCAGGGTTGAAAACAGTAGAAAAATGCTTAAAAGTGTAACAACGCGTAAATATCTCATAGTTTTTTTCTCCTATTGACGTACTCGCCAGGTTCCGTCGCCAGCCTGCAAAAGGCGGACGCGGTCGCCGACTCGATAGTAACCATCTTGTTCCTGGACTACGGCCATCATCCGGCCACTATCAAGTTCGATCGTAAATTCCGTAGCCGGTTTGGTACGTGCGCCCTTTTCTACGGCTGAACCGGCGGCCAATCCCGCCAAGGCACCACCTACGGTTGCCAGAGTTCGACCGCGGCCGGAGCCGATAGTACTGCCGACTAAGCCACCTGCAACCCCGCCGATAACCGCGCCGGCACCGGAATTGGAACCCTCGATAGTTACTTCACGAAGCTCAATAATGGTGCCGTAGTAGACGCTCATGGAAGTTTGGGCCTGGCCCTGGTTGTAGACCCGGCCCGACTGACTCGTACCACAACCGCTAAAAATAAAAAGAGCCCCAAGAATGGATAAAAGTGCCAGCTTCTTATATAGGTTCATTTTTTCCTCCGTTTAGGTTTGTTAAGATTGATGAATATGGTATGCATTATAGCTTGCTCGGCGCTGACTGTCAAACATTATTAAGACTACTATGGTGCGTTTTGTCGTGTCTATCCGGAAACCGACAGTTTAAGTAGATTGAGGAAATTTTTTGGTAACTATTCAACCCTACTTGCCGGCCATCATTATGGCAAAAGGCCGGGTCGCCTCTATCTGCTCAAAGGCAATCTTGATGGCTGCACTTAAGGGAACTGAAAGCAGCATGCCGGGGATGCCCCACATCCAGCCCCAAAAAAGCAGAGATAATAGTACTGTCAGAGGGCTTAAGTTCAGCCCCTTGCCCATAATTTTTGGTTCAACAAAATTTCCTACCACGGTTTGCAGAGCAATCAGCACGGCAAAGACGCATAAGGTTTTTGAGATAGAACCGAACTGAAAGAGCGTGATGAGTACCGGCGGGATGATCGAAATCATGGAGCCGATATTGGGGATAAAATTCAAGAGAAAAGCGAGTACTCCCCAGAGTACGGCAAAGGGCACGCCAAACAGAAAAAGTGCTAAAGAAACGAGAATACCGGTGCATAAACTAATTGCTGTTTTGAGCCCCAGATAATCTTGAACCGCCTTATTGATGCGGTTTAAAGCTTTAATAATCGAGCCCGAAGCGTTTTTGCCGAAAGCTCGGACAATCCGTTTGGGGAATTCGTCCTGTTCGGCGAGCATGAAAATCATGAAGAGAACAACCCAGATTGTGTTGCCGAGAAAAGAGAAAAAAGAACCGCCTAACCGTTTAACGAAGGAGCCCACTGATTGAAAGTCGGTTCCCTCAAGGCTCGAAAGG
>JAUVDU010000243.1 GCA_030595135.1 Deltaproteobacteria bacterium
AGATCAGTTACAGCCCGGAAGCGGGCCTCACGATTGGCGCTCTCGCCCTTTTACGCGAAGTTGAACTCAATCCGCTGGTTCTTGAACAAGCACCAATGCTGGCTCGTGCCGCCCACGCCACGGCCACGGTTCAGATCCGCAACATGGGTACGGTTATGGGTAATGTTTGCAACGCTTCACCCTCAGCCGACAATATCCCGACTTTAGTGGCCATGAATGCCACAATTGTCGCTTCATCCGGCGTCAAAGAGCGTGAGATTCCGATTGATGAATTTTTTCTCGGACCCGGTCGCAGCGCTTTGCAAGCCAATGAAATTGCTACCGCCATTAAAGTGCCCGCGCTGGCTGCCAAGAGCGGCGTCAGCTACCAAAAAATTTCACCGCGCTCCAAAGTCGATATTGCAGCGGTCAATATCGGAGCTCTGGTTACCCTTGATAAAGCGGGTAAATGCGAAGCCGTCCGCATCTCAATGGGGGCTGTCGGCCCGACTCCGCTACGAGCCAAGCAGGCCGAAGAATTTCTGCTTGGCAAAGAGATCACGGATGAAACTTTGGCCGAAGCCGGCTGTCTTGCGGCCGAAGATGCATCACCGATCACTGATGTTCGTGCCAATCGCGAATACCGTAAGTTGATGGTCGAGGTGTTAACTACCAGAGCCCTGAAAGAAGCCTCCAGCTTGGCTGTTAATTAAAAAAAAGGGTTGAATGTCAAGAATAAAGAGTTGACCCCGCCCTCTTATAAAAAGGATTATTCCTATGAGTACAGATCATAATTTCTCGGTTGTTGGCAAAAGTCTGCCGCGCTCCGATGCCCGGATCAAGGCGGTCGGCGCGGCCCAGTACGCGGACGACATTTTCCTGCCCGGTATGCTTTACGGCAAACTCCTGCGCAGCCCGGTGGCCCATGCCTTGATCAAAAGTATCGATACCAGCGCGGCCGAAGCTCTGCCCGGAGTTAAATGTATTATCACCGGTCAGAACATTCCGAAGATCAAATATGGTAACTGGCGCCTGGTGCCGGAAAGTCAGGATGAATTTGCTCTCGCTATTGACAAGGTACGTTTTATTGGTGATGAAGTCGCCGCTGTCGCCGCCCTCGACAAGGATAGTGCCGAAGAGGCTATTCGTCTGATCAAGGTTGAATACGAGGAACTTCCCGGAGCCTACTCAGTCGAAGAGTCTCTGGCCGACGGCGGCCCGGTAATCCACGACGAATACAAACAAGATATTCCCAATATCAGCCTCGACCGCAAGATCGAATATGGCGAACTCGATAAAGTCTTTGCCGAAGCCGACCTGATTTTAGACGATCACTTTACGGTTCATGCCGTAAGTCACGCCTACATGGAGCCCTGCGCCTGCGTCGCCGAATATGACCACGACGGCCGCCTGACGATCTGGACTTCAACCCAAGCCCCCTACTTTGTCCAGTGCCTGCTGGCATCGACCATGGAGATGCGGGAAAATGATATCCGCGTTATCAAGCCTTTTGTCGGCGGCGGTTTCGGCGGCAAGATGGAGATGCGGCCCTGGGAGTTTTGTGCCGCTTTCATCGCCCGTAAAATTGGCCGCCCGGTAAAATTCACATTGACCCGGGAAGAGGAACTGTCCACCGGCCGCCGCCGCCACCCGATGAATATCCACTCCAAAGTCGCTTTCAGTAAAGATGGTATGCTTCTGGGTAAGGAGTTCAACGTTCACTTAGACGGCGGTGCCTACAACAGCATGGGGCCGACCGCCTGTTTTTTATGCGGTAATTTTGGTGCCATGCTCTATAACTACCCCAACTACCGCTACTACGGGGCCCATGTCTACACCAACAAGCCGCCGGCCGGAGCGATGCGTGGTTTCGGGGCGCCTCAGGCCCTTTTTGTCGCCGAAACCCAGATGAATGTTGCGGCCGAAAAACTAGGGATCGACCCGGTTGATATCCGCCTCATGAACGCCATGGAAAGCGGTGATGAAATTCCCGGCGTAGCGACGATCTCCAGCTGCGGATTTAAGGAATCACTGGTCAAAGTCGCCGAGATGACCGACTGGCGCGAAAAACGCAAAAACCTGAAGCCGGGCCAGGGTCTCGGTCTCGGTTGCTACAGTTTTATCTCCGGCGGCGTCTTTAACTGGTTCAATACCCGCTATAATTTTACTCGGGCCGAAGTTCGCGCCTTTGACGACGGTACCGTTCATCTGATGACGATGGCATCCGATATCGGCCAGGGTTGCGATACGGTCTTGCGCCAGATTTTGGCTGAAGAGTTGGGCTTACAAATTACCGATATCCGCCTGACTGCGGCCGATACCGCCGTAACACCGCAAGCCGATCTCGGCACCTGGGGCAGCCGGGTTACGCTGATGGCCGGTAACGCCGTGCGCAAAGCGGCCCAGGAGATCAAGGAAGAACTTTTCAAAATGGTCTCCCTGAAATTTGATCTCAACGTTATCCATGATCTGCGTTGCGGCGACGGCAAAATTTATCCCGCTAACCGTCCAGATCGAGCCGTCTCTTTTGGCGATGCCGTTAGAATGGCACAACGTGCCAAACGCGGTGAGCCGGTTATCGGCTACGGTTCCTACACCCCGCGCAACAAAGGCTTAGTCACCCCGGCTTTCAGCTTTGGAGCTCAGGTTGCCGAATGCGAAGTTGACCAAGAGACCGGCGCTGTCGAAGTTAAATATATGACTACAGCTCATGATTGCGGTACGCCGATCAATCCAATGTCGGTTGAAGGTCAGCTCGAGGGCTCAGTTCATATGGGCTTGGGCTACGCCTTGTGCGAACAATTTATTATGAAAGAGGGCAAAACCCTGACCACCACGTTCTTAGACTATAAAATCCCCTGCGCTGAAGATATGCCACCGGGAGTCTCCGTCCATGTCGACACCTACGAGCCCGACGGCCCCTTCGGTGCCAAAGAGGCCGGTGAAGGCCTGGTTTCGCCGACCGCCCCGGCCATAGCCGATGCCGTCTACGCCGCCACCGGCTACCGCTGCATGGATCTGCCGCTGACTCCGCAGAAGATATTGGCAGGGATGAAAAAGATTTAAGAGAAAACCCGCACCATCTCGTTTGGGGTCATTGCCAAGTGAAAAGGCGTAGCCATTTCCCTAGCTTTGACCCCGTTGAAGGAAGCGAAGCAAAGCTCTAAATTGCTCTCAAGCAACTTTAAATATACATTGGAAAACATAGATAATGGGAAAGAAAACCGACAAAAAAGTCAACTCTGAAAACAAACCGGGTCTGAAGATTATTCAGCCCGGCGCTCAACCCCCCTGCCTACAACCCGATTTCGGCTTCTGCCGAGGCTGTTTCGGCTGGCAAAACATGATCGATGCCGCTTTAAACGGCGACCCGGAATGGGAGAACGCCCAAATTCACTGTTCCGAAACCAATTTGACGGTTACGTTTAAAAAATAATCGTATCCACCGCTGCCAAAGAAAATCCGTTCTCTTTGAAATGCTCATCAAATCCGAAAACAGTTTGGATTTCTCGAGCCTCCATAATCACAAAACTGAGACAATCGACCAAACTTATCTTTTTTCGGTTGAGTGAAAAAAGTCGATTTAACGCCTTTTCATGCCAGTCGGCATCCACCCAGACAACATCAAGTAACGGCACAATTTTATTTTGGAAATCTAAAACTGCCGCCATCCCGACCCGACGTTGGAGCAAAGCTGTGGTCTCAAGCAAAACATACGAGCTGGTCAATAGGCGGGTGTTACTTTCAGCAAAGGATTGGAAAATATTTTTTGCCCGCACATACATGAAATCATTTTTTACAAGATAGGCAAAGAGCCCTGAGGTATCGGCAAAAACCATCATTGATATGCCTCCTCCAGATACTGATCATGATTAATTGC
>JAUVDU010000140.1 GCA_030595135.1 Deltaproteobacteria bacterium
TACCATAGGAGCTCCTACTTCTTCAAGATATATATTGAGCTTTTATCAATAATTTCAATATGTTAGCATTATGAATAGTTTTGGATTGGCACAAAAATTGAAATTCAATTCTTATGCCAACAAATCTTAAATCACTTAAAAACCGCTTTTAATTTCTAGGAAACTTCAGTTTTGAACAAACCCTTGGTTAAATCATCAGCGGATTTTCAATAATGATGCCCGGAGCACCGTTTTTGCGAGCTGCTAGGATGAGCATTCCGGCCCTGTCGGAGTTTAGCGGATGGATGAATTGGAGGTGTTTGGGTTCTAGTCTTACAGATTTAAGGTTGGTTATGAGTTCGATCAGGCGTTCAGCCGGGAAAATCAGAATGAAGAGGCCTTTTGGGGGCAGGAATAGGGCCGCAGTCCGGGTTAGGTTTTCAAGGTTGCCAGCCAGTTCATGGCGGGCCAAGCGCTTTTGCGGGCAATGATTGAGGCGGCCGTCCTCTACCGGATAGTATGGAGGGTTACAGATGACCACCTTAAATCGATCTCTAAAATCAGTTTTTTTACTTAAATCATGGTAGTCAGCGGTGATGATCTCAATCCGACTGCTTAATTGGTTGCGTTTGACGTTGGTACTTGCCAGCGCCGATAGTTCACTTTGGATCTCGATGCCGGTAAAGCGGGTGGTCGGAAAATCGCGGGCCATAAGCAGCGGCATGATGCCGACGCCGGTGCCCAGATCGAGGCATTCGCCAAGAAATTGGGTTCGCCAAAGGTCGCGGTGTTGATTGATGAATTGAGTCAGGATAAAGGGATCCTGATTGTACCGGTAACCGGTTTTGGGCTGCTCTATCTCAAGATCATAGTGCGGTGGTTTTTCAATCGTGGTTGTCATTAAATAACTTAATCGAGACGATTGATCAAAATTCCAGTGGCCAGTTTGGGGTAGAAAAAAGTTGATTTTTGCGGCATTTTTTCACCTTGGAGGGCAACCTCTCTGACCTGTTCTATTTTGGTTGATTTGAGCAATACTGCAATCTGCGCTTCACCGGTGCGGACGGCATCAATGGCGGTTGCGGCGTCCTGGGTATAACGGGTGTAGCGCTGCTGTTCCATGTCGGCTGAACTGATGTTCAAAATATGGCAAAAAACCAGTTGCTGGAGAACTGAAACATCAAGAGCGGCGAGGGGGGTTGGGAGTTTGTCGAGAATCTCGGCGGCGGCATCTCTTTTCAGGGTCAAGAGCAAAGGTTCGGCGATATTGTCGGCGAGAAAAATAAAACTTGAGTTGTCGCCACTTTTTTTCAATTGATCCAGAAGATCCTGAGCCTGGTCGTTGTCGGCAGTGCATTTTTCAATCGTGAAATATGCGGCTAGTCGTTTTTCCAGTTCGACCGCATCCGGGGTCGGGAAATTTGAGAGCAGGCGATGGGTTGGCAGGATCGCCAAGCCCGGATCCGACATGCTTGAGAAGTAGCTCATAACGTAATTCCAAGGCTGGTTCTCTCCAGCATCTGGAGCGGCCTTTTTTCTCTCCTGCTGGTAGAGGAGGGCGGTTTCGTAGCGATGATGGCCATCGGCAATAAAAATTTCTCGATCCTTGAGGTGGGTTTGGGCCGCAGCAATAGCTTTAGCGTCGGTTATTCGCCAGAGGCGGCGGGTGATGCCGTCTTCGGTGAATGTGAGCATTGTTTCAGATTGGCGGGCTTTAGCTAAAGCCTCTTCAACTGTGTTCTTTGAGTCCTCATAAAGAGTGAATATTTGACTGAAATTAGCCCGGCAATGGCGAGTTAATTCCAAACGATCTTCTTTGGGGGCACTCATCGTTTTTTCATGTGGGCGGACGGCATTTTTCTCCCCTTCTAATTTCAGTAGTCCGATAAAGCCGCGGCGGCAATAACGCTTGCCGACCGCCTCGAACTCCTCTTCAAGATCATAGAGTGCCGGTTCCGGGTCGTTGATCAAAACTTTTTCGCTAAGCCATTGGTTAAAGGTAGAGGCAGCCTCTTGAAACTCGCTTTGCGGCCGGCTGCCACCCATCTCCTGGGCAGATTTACCTAGAATTAGGCGAATGACGTTATAGGGGCTACTGGCGAGAAGTTTGCTTTTGCCGGGGCCGCTGATGACGTCATACGGGGGCGCTGTGACGCTTGCCAAGTTGTTGATAATCTCAGGGTTGTAATAAGTTCCTTTAAATGCTTCAATTTGAGGCATGAATGTTCTCCTGGTTATTGGTTTGGCTGAATAGTTATGTTTTTGTTTGGTTTAGCCGGCGAAGATGTCTAAAGCAGCAACGACAAAAATGGTGATGCTGATATAGCCGTTAACCGTGAAAAAAGCGGTATCGATTTTGGTCAGATCGGTCGGGCTTAAGAGTTCATGCTCGAAATGCAGCATTGCGACAACCGCCAAAATAGCCAAAAGGAAGAGCCAACCCAATGCCGGGGTGATCAGGTAAATGAAGAAGAGGGCACCGAGCATGCCCAAATGCAGTTTGCGGGCCAAAGTTAAAGTCTGTTCGATACCGATGGCTACCGGAATTGAGTGGAGTCCCTCTTCCTGATCAAATTCGATATCCTGCAGAGAGTAGAGCAGGTCAAAACCACTAACCCAGCAGCCGACCGCAAAGCCTAAGACCAGCGGGGTCAGGGCGAGTGAACCGGTAATTGCAATCCAGGCTCCGACCGGGGCCAGGCCGAGGCAGAAGCCGAGAATGTAATGGGTGTAGATGGTATAGCGTTTGGCCACCGAGTAGGCCGTCAGGACTATGATAATGTAGGGGGCCAGATGCAGACAAAAAGAGTTGAGCATGGCGGCCGCAAAGATAAAGATCAAATAACTTGAACAGGTCAGCAACAGAACCTGTTTTGCGTCGATCAAACCAGCCGGTAGGGCACGCTCTTTGGTGCGGGGGTTGCGGGCGTCAATTTCCGCATCGAGCAGGCGGTTGGCGCCCATAGCTCCAGTACGAGCTCCGGCCATAGCAATAATGATCCATAATATTTTCCAGATCGAGGGCAGTCCGTCGGCGGCCAGCAGGGCTGCCATCAGGGCGAAAGGCAAGGCAAAAATAGTATGAGAAAACTTGACCATTTCAAGAAAAGTGCGTATCCGTGGTTGAGGGGTGGCAAGTTCCATTTCCATGTTAAATACCTCTTTTAATGTAAGTTGGGGAAAATGGTTCAGATTTATTTTTTTCCGGGCACCCCCATTACTCTATTTAGTTTGATGATGCAAGATATGTTTATAGGAGAAAATTATTATGATTAGATTGGCAGTTTCGATGGGAGACCCGGCGGGCATTGGCCCTGAGGTGACGGTGCGCTCTCTTGTGCAGATGGATGAGGGTTTGCGTGGAGAGGTCGTGGTGGTCGGTGAGGCGGCTTGGTTGCGGCGGGTTGCAAAAGCGATTGGCGGGGCGGCACGATCACTGGTTTTTGTGGAAAGATGTGCGGTAGCCGGGGTTGATGACTGGCCGTCAGAGATTGTCACGGGCACGGTTCTGGTTTGCAATCCTCTTGCCGAAGCTCTGCCGCAACTGGTTTTGGGGCGTGATTATGCAGTTTTCGGTGATGCCTCATTTAATTACGTCAAATGTGGGGTCGAACTGGTGCAAAAAGGGATTTGTCAGGCTCTGGTGACTGCACCGATCTCTAAGCATGCTTGGCACCTAGCGGGCCATGACTATCCCGGCCATACTGAGCTTTTGCGCGAATTGAGCGGGAGCTCGAAGGTCGGTATGGTTTTTTGGGGTGAACGTTTGAAGGTTCTGTTGGCGACGACTCATCTCTCTCTGGCCCGGGTACCGGAGGTTTTGACGGTTGATCTTGTCCTGGAACAGGTTTTAATGCTGTATGAATTTATGCAGAAGATTAATCGGTCCGGAACAATCGGTTTAGCCGCCCTTAATCCTCATGCTGGAGAGCAGGGAGCTTTCGGTGACGAAGAGGAGCGCATTTTGCAACCGGCTCTGGCCCGTTTACATGAGCTTGGTGTGCCGGTTGAGGGGCCGGTACCGGCGGATGTGCTTTTTCATCAGGCTCTTAACGGTCGGTATGCGGCTTTGGTAGCCCTCTATCATGATCAGGGTCTGGTACCTTTTAAAATGCTCTACTTTGATGATGGTGTCAACCTTTCGATTGGCCTTCCTTTTATCAGAACTTCCGCTGATCATGGGACGGCGTTTGATATTTCTGATAAATTTGTTGCAAGTAGTCAAAGTATGGAGGCAGCACTTGCACTTGCCGTTAGATTAGCAAGTGTTTATTGATGTTCTGTTGTTTTAAAATGGTTAGAAATATGTTTGGTTCAGCCCTATAAAAATCTTGACAAGAGCTTTTTGCTAAGCTATATGAACGGGCTCATGTTAGCTTGATTAAGGTGTTGTTTGTCTGTGGCGGAAGCATTCGGTTGATTGTCCGGCTGCTGTTTTATCATATTTCTATGGGGACGTGTATTATGGTTAAGAGAGAGAAATCCAATTATATTATCCAAGCGGTGGTTCACGCTTTAACCCTGCTTGAAGAGTTTAGCGGCGATGTTGATGAACTTGGCGTAACCGAACTGAGTAAACGTCTTAAACTTCATAAAAATAATGTTTTTCGGTTACTGGCAACGCTTGAGGAAAAAGGCTATATCGAGCAGAACAAGATCACCGAAAACTACCGTTTAGGGATTAAAAGTCTGGAACTGGGTCAGACATTTATTCGGCAGATGGGTGTTTTGCGTCAGGCCCATCCGGTGATGGAAAAGTTATGTAAAGAGTTACGGGAAAACGCTTATGTCGGGGTTATTCGTAATCATAACGTCGTCTACCTTGATGTCGTCGAGTCTGATCAGGCGGTTCGGGTTGTTTCTCGTGTCGGTTCGCAGCTGCCGGTCTGGTGCTCGGCTATTGGTAAAGCTCAAGTTGCTTCAATGAATGTCGGCGAATTAGAGAAAATTTTGCCGCCGGTTAAAGAGTGGGAAGCCTGTACCCCTAAATCGATTCGCGACAAGGATCTCTTTTTTAAAGAGTTGGAGGTAATCCAGGAACAGGGTTATGCCGTTGATGATGAAGAGTATGATCATGATGTCAAATGTGTCGGCGCAGCAATTCGTGACTATACTAAAAGAGTGGTTGCCGGTATTAGTGTTTCCGGCCCCTCTTTTCGCTTAACTGATGCATCTATAAAGTCGACGATTGCCCCGGCGGTTAAACTTGCGGCTGCCGAAATCTCCCGGCGTCTCGGTTATGAAGTGGCTCTTAATATTGAAGAGAAGGGTTCCACTTCCTGATGGCGTCGTAAAAAGTTCCGATATCCTGCGTTGTTGTGGTTTTCCAGACACTCGACATACTGTTTGTATGGTCTCGCGTCTGGAAAACCACAACAACTTGTCTATCGAAATTTTTACTTAGCCATTCCGTGATTTTTTACGAATGCATCAATCCCTGATTTCTCTCCAGCCAGTTGGTCATCTTTATATCCATATTCCTTTCTGCCGTTCTCGCTGCTCTTATTGTTCATTTCCCT
>JAUVDU010000289.1 GCA_030595135.1 Deltaproteobacteria bacterium
CGTGGTACATACTCGGACGGTGATCGCTGGAAATCCAATGCGCCGATACGATCAGAACCGGCCTCCAGGAGATAGGTCAATTCACTCAGCTCTGCTGTATCTGTATACGTCCCTTTTAAGCCCAACTTTCTGTTTATAATAACACGTCGTCCCCAAGCATCCGGGGCAGCGTCACGGATGCAACCAGGCCTATTTAAACCTTCAAGCAGTGGCAAAGCACCGGTTTTTAACGGTAACTCTGGTTCGTATATGGAAATAGCAGGTTTGGTATCCGCTACCCGTTCGAGATAACTTTTACCGTAATTGAACAGAATGTTGCGGTTGTCAACTTCAAGCTTTCCCGCAACAACCGGCTCTGTTTCATCCGGCAACCAAATCCAGACAAATGCTTCTTTGTAGTGACCCTGATTGTAGTTTCTGTCAGAAGTCATCATCTACAACTTTAGTTGTTTTACGTACCGATTTTGGTAACAGTGCCAGTTTATCTTCTGTTTGTCTTATATGCCGGGCAAGCGTTGCTTCATCGACATCAAACAGTTTCACACCAACAATTGCAGCAACCTCAAATACCACTCCAATCTCACATTTGAGATCAGCTTTTTCTATGCGTTGGAGCAAACCTCTGGAGATACCGGCACGATCTGCCACCTCCTGAGTAGTCAGTTTACGCTCTTTTCGAGCAGTTCGTATCAACCCTCCAAGAAGCGTAATTGCATCCCGACTGTATCGGGAGTAGACGCGTTTACCTGACCTAGCCATACATTCACCATAGACCCATAAAAAGACCACAACATATGCTTATGATTCTTACATAGACCGTATAGACTGAGTTTTACTTATGAGTCAAGAGAATAATAACCCGATTTCACACTCACACCACCACACATCCGGCACCCACTAACTTCCCGACCAACGCCTTCTGCGCCTCCTGATTCCAGAATTTACCCAAACGTGAATAAATATCGGTTATCTGCAAACCCAATGGCGAATCAATTCCATTATAAAAAACCCCTACGGCAACAGTATCTGCCAAATTCTTTCCGCCGCCCGGCCATCCCATTTGGGCACTTTACATTCGCGGCGCCCTGTCGAACCTTCACCAACGGCGAAAGATTCACTTAATTGCGCATAGGCTTTCATAATACCTTCCGGCTGATTGCCGGCCAGGATATTGGTACCGAGTTCAATGGTTATCGGCCTTTCCGTATTTTCCCGCAAAGTCAGACAAGGTATACCCAAAGCTGTCGTCTCTTCCTGGAGGCCGCCGCTGTCAGTCAAAACCGCAATCGCATCCCGCCAAAGATAAAGGGATTCACGAAACCCCAGCGGGCCAAAACAACTAATATTATCAGAAAGTTTAATCTTAAATTGTTTCAGCATCTTGGCCGTACGCGGATGAACCGGAAAAAAGATCGGATAATCCTCGGCAATTCTGTTAAGACAATCGACAATCCCATTTAAAGTTTCAGGATCATCGACGTTGGCAGGCCGGTGCATAGTCATAAAGAAATATTGCGGGTGCTTACTCTTCAACTCAGCGACAGCAAATGCAGAGGTATCGCACTCTTTTAGTTTCTCAACCTGATGCAGCAAATTATCGATCATAACATGCCCAACCAGAAAAACTGCCTCCTCAGACTTCCCTTCCCGCAACAGGTTCTCTAACCCACTCGATTCGGTGACAAAGAAATAGTCACTGATCGAATCAGTTACCATACGGTTGATCTCTTCCGGCATCGTCAGATCAAAGCTGCGCAGGCCAGCCTCAATATGCGCCACTTTGATCAGCAGTTTTTTCGCGACAATACTGCAGGCCAAAGTCGAATTAACATCACCAACCACAATCACCAAATCAGGTTCTTCCTTAATACACACTTTTTCAAAAGCGACCATGACCCGAGCCGTCTGTTCAGCATGACTGCCGGAGCCGGCTTCAAGGAAATGAGCCGGCTCAGGTAGTTCCAGATCATCAAAAAAAGTTTGCGACATCGCATAGTCGTAATGCTGCCCGGTATGGACAATCAAACATTCAAGATTTTCATGCACCTGCGCCGCTCGATAAAGAGGCGCAATTTTCATAAAGTTGGGCCGCGCCCCGGCCACCAATAGTACCTTCAAAACAAACTCCTCCAAAAATAAAAATTGCGGGAAAAATCGTGCAAAAACGCGACAGCCTCAGTCGTGATTACCTCACCTGCGAAACCGTCCGCTCCATAAAAACCCCTACCCGGCCCCTCTTAGAACCGTGCTGGCGCTATTCACGCACACGGCTCCCCACGAGCACACTTCACTTTTAAAGATATCTACTTCTGACAAATTTTAACATTTTTCTTTGCATACCTTTTCACTATAGGGAGAAGAGAACGTAAAGCATCATTGACGGAGTCATGATCAAAGAAATATTGCGCTACATCAGGATCGATAACAACTACATTCGTACCCTCCGCATACCTCTTTGCATACTTACCTCTTACACCATCACTAAAATCATATTCCTCTAACATCTCAGGATCATTCGGCATTACTTTCATAATATGACCTCTCATTTTTTGTCGCTTTTCTGGCACTAATGATTCTAATATTTTCCAATCGTTCAGTATGAACAACAATTAAGATCCTGCCTTTATGGGAATTCCCAACCAAAATAAAACGCTCCTCATTTTCAGAATGAAGAGGGTCAGAAATAGCCACCGAAAGAGGATCTGCAAAGACAGTGCTTGCCTCATCAAAAGTAACATCATGTTTTCGTTCGTTGCCTTTTGCTTTCTCAATATCCCACTCAAAAGATAACATATCTAAACCTGTTTTTAAATTAATTTATTATCAGCACGGAGCCTTACCGTCCCAGGCCCATGTACTCAGGTTTTACCAACCTTACCTTTACTTCCCACCGTCCGCCTTTGTCTGTGTGCGTTGCGACCGAAGGAAGTGCCCTTGTGGTATGGCAATAAAGAAAAAGCTAAACAAACCAACAATAAACCAAAAACCAGCCAATTAAAAACGCGGTTGACACCAGTTGTGATCATCTCACTCCTGAAACCAACCGCGCTCGGTAAGCGGTGCAAAGAAGTACCCCTCCTGTAAGTGCGTAATTTTCCGGCATACGCCCAACGACCTAACTGTAAATGTGGCCGATAACGAGAAAGCCCGCCAGGCACCTCAACCACCAACTGACTAATATCCGTCGCGGCAGTCCATTCAGGGTCTCCATTATACAAAACCACCGGTAAAACCGGCGGCAACTTACTCCCGACGACTAATTTCTCCGCTGCAATTAAATCCTGATACAGCAAACCGACATAAGTCATTATCCGGACAGCCATCCAGGGATCAACCGTTGATTGAAACTCTATAAGTCCTTCTCTCAGCTCCCCAAGGCCCAAACCACAAATCATACTTTCTTTCAATATAACATATTATCGCGTATTTTACTAAAAAAACATAATTGCTATGATGTCCCCGGTTTCCCT
>JAUVDU010000302.1 GCA_030595135.1 Deltaproteobacteria bacterium
CTGAAACCCCGGATTTCAAAGGTGTTGGCGAGAAACTTAAAGCTGAATATCAGGGTAATTTTGCAGAAGAGTTCAACAAAGTAATCGACGCCCGAGTCGCCTTTTTCAGCAGTCTGACCTTGGAACAACGTGACACCATGCTCAAAAAAAGCCACAAAGGTCGTCGCCGTGGCGGTAAGGGCGGCAAAGGCAGTAAAGGTAAGAGAGGAATGATGTAGGAAAATAGTAACCATTCAGGTGCGATCTCAAACTATCTCGATGCGGGGACAGACTTCCAGGCAGGGCGCCAGCCCGTAGCCGGGCTGAGTTCTGTCCCCCTCGAAGTGGGCAAAGCGATGCTTACTACTATCAGCTGTAACTTAAAAAGGTTATAACCATAGTCAAATATTTACGTATTTCGTGGTCAAAACAACATCTACAATATCAGACTGTCAAGACGGCCTTGAAAAATCTCTTTGTCGGATTGTGTAATAATCTCGGCAATGCCTTTTTCGGCCAAATCCAGCATGAGCGACATTTTCTGACGGCTGAAAGGGTGCTCTTCTGCTGTACCCTGAATCTCGACAAGCTCATCTTTATCGGTCATAATGACATTCATATCGACATCGGCCGTAGAATCTTCCGGATAGTTCAAATCAAGCAGTGCTTCACCCTTAACTATCCCGACACTGACTGCGGCCAGGCGACTGCGAAGCGGTATCCAGTTCTCATCCATCTCCGATTTGATCTTTAATAATGCCAATCCAAGAGCAACAAAGGCGCCGCTCACAGATGCGGTGCGAGTGCCACCATCGGCCTGAATAACATCACAATCAAGAATAATTGTGCGCTCTCCCAAAACGTCAAGATTGGTGACCGCGCGCAAACTACGACCGATAAGCCGCTGGATTTCAAGGGTGCGCCCACCCTGACGCCCGCGATTAATCTCACGACCGGAACGTTCGTGAGTACTGGCCGGCAACATCGCATATTCTGCAGTCAACCAGCCACCACCAGAATCACGACGAAATTTAGGCACCCCATCCTCAACACTGGCCGAACATAAAACCTTTGTCTGACCACAGGAAATCAACACCGAACCAGCCGGATGATCAAGAAAACCGGGAATAATCTCGATTCTGCGTAACTGATCCGAATTACGTCCATCAACCCTCATAATATTACCTCTTTCTTTAGTACCCTATTTATAGATAACGATAGTCGGCATAACCAACTTCATTTTTTTGACAATAAATAATCCCTTGTTCCAAGGCTTGGAGCATACGCTCCTTATCTTCAGGCAGTTTCCCGTCCAACGGTACAATGTTAGAGGAATGGTCATTTAAGAAACGAGAAGTCACTTCCAACCCGGCAACAATATCACGCTCCTCTTCAATACTGACCAGAGGAGAAACTTGCGTAAAGCTGCCCTCGGCAATCCATTTAGCGATATCCGATTTCGGGATCGGAGTCAAAGTCCTGACCCTGATGAAATGAGGATCTATTGCGTTAAGCACGCGAATTGTCCCCTGACGATGATCCATGGTCTGCTCCATTCCGCCAATCCCGAGCAATACATAAATCGAACAATCAAAACCCGCCTCCTTGGATTTGAGACCGCCGGCAATTATTTCATCAGCCGTCGCCCCTTTACGGATCATTTTTAAGACCGCATCCGAACCGCTCTCAAGACCAATATGCAACCGGGTCAAGCCCGCCTCCCGGATCGCCTTAAGATCTTCCAGTGATTTTTTCATCACGGTTTTGGCCCGAGCATAGGAGGTCACCCGTTTAAGCCCGGGAAAGACACTGTAAAGATGTTCAAGAATCTCAACCAGTGCCGCCGCAGACAAAAGCAGGCTGTTGGAATCACCAAGAAATACATGATTGGCATGAGTTCCATAGACCGCAGGCATAAGATCGATATCGGCCTTGATTTCAGCCATCGTTTTTCGAGCAAAGGGGTACTTTTTATACATCGAACAAAAAGCACACTTATTCCAGGGACAACCATGCGTCACCCGAAGTAACATACTTTGGGCTTCCGAAGGTGGACGATAGGGCGGGAAATCAAATGAGTGGGGCGAAGAAACCATAAAAAACTCTCCTGCTCCGGATCAACCGAAGACAAAATTATTACCTGTTCATACCTGAAAGGCTTAACCGATTAACTACTTCATTCTAAAGAAGGGGCTGAATATCACAATTTCAACTTCGAGTCACCATTTCAATTAATCAAAATCCAATTCCAGCCACTACCAACATCACTATGATTAGAAAAAGAGTTTCAGATTAGTTGACATTTATACCTATTACAATTATAAATCAGGTGATAATATCTTTAAATGATCGTAACTATTTAGCGTGATTACCTTAAAGCCACAGCAAATGGTGCGAACATTGCTTCGCAGGCTTCGAGGGGGACACAGCTCAGATCGGCAAGCGGCTTGCAGCCGCCGCCTGGAAGTATGTCCCCATGCCGAGATAATTTGTGGACGACATTACGCCGAACAGTTACAAATAATCTATAATAGCTTCGGAATCATTAAACCATGCCTGAGCCAGGACAATTATTCTACCTAATGGGAGCTTCGGGAGCCGGTAAGGACAGCCTTATTCGATATGCCCGAGAACACCTCACTAAGCTGAAAGCGATCAAATTTGCTAAACGTTACATTACTCGCCCAACCGACTCTGAAAATGATGGAAATCACCATGCCATCGAGCCAGTGGAATTTGACCAACTGCTGAAAAATGATTATTTCGCAATGCACTGGAATCGTCACGGCTTCCAATACGGCATCAGTAAAGAGATTGATATTTGGTTGAAAGAGGGGAAACAAGTGATCATTAACGGCTCGCGCCAATACTATCTAAAAGCGCGAAATAATTACCCAGAACTACATGCAGTTTTGATTCAGGCTGACCGAGAGATTTTGCACAAACGTCTGCTGACACGTCAACGAGACTCACCGGAAAATATAGAGAAAAGGATGCAGTGGGCAGAAGATAAGATTAAATTTGAAGATCAGAATGAACTCTTTACCATTATTAACAATAACGCCTCATTAAAAATAGCCGGTGAAAAGTTTCTGGCAATCTTACAATCCGGCAAAGTCAAAAGTTTTTAGAAGCGAAACATTCTCTTCCAGCTTTCGCCGTCCACGGCATTCACTCCCATCTCCATCTATCTACCTTTATAACAGATATCAATTCCAAAAAAAAAGCCCCAACAGTCAAAAGACTATTGGGGCTAAAAAAAATTCCTGGCGACGACCTACTTTCCCACAAAAATGCAGTATCATCAGCGCTAAAGAGCTTAACTTCCGTGTTCGGGATGGGAACGGGTGTGACCTCTTTGCTATAATCACCAGGAAAAC
>JAUVDU010000309.1 GCA_030595135.1 Deltaproteobacteria bacterium
ATGAAAATTGGTCAACATAAGATCAACCAGCTTAAACTTAAATCCGGGATAGATAAAAAGATCGCACATCCCCGAATCATCACCGGTCGCCGCGTAATACTCTAAAGCCCGGGTTACCGTAGTGCCGACTGCGACAATACGACCCTTTCTCTCCTGGACTCGCTTAATCTGGTCAAGGGTTGTTTCAGGAATCTGAAAATACTCTTCATGAATCCGATGTTCCTCAACCTTTTGACAACGCACCGGGGAAAAGGTACCAAGTCCGACATGCAGGGTTAAAAACGCTATCTCTACCCCTTTTTCATGCAATCCGGCGAGTAACTCTTTGGTAAAATGCAGTCCTGCCGTCGGAGCGGCTACGGCCCCGGAAGCCGTATCATCGGCAAAAACCGTCTGATAGGTCTGCCGATCATCACTTTCCGGCTGCCGTTTTATATAAGGCGGCAGTGGAACCTGTCCAACCTTCTCAATCGCTTCATTAACCGTAGTGCCAACTTCGACTTCCAAAGCCAACAATCCCGGCTCGGTTCCCGAAGGTTCAATAACCTGACCAGTCAAACCGCCACCGAAATCCAACTTCTGCCCGGGACGCATTTTTTTCGAGGATTTAAACAGAGCTCGCCAGAGTGCCCGGTGACCGGAGTCATCGGACGCACTTAAAGTTTCGCTTACGGCTCGAACGAGAAAGGCTTCTACCTGACCACCGCTCTCTTTACGCCCCAACAAACGGGCCGGAATAACCTTCGTATCATTGAGAACCAACAGGTCGCCAGACTTAAGATGTTGACTCAGATCACAAAAGCGCTCGTCACTAAAATCCCGGCTGTCACGTTTAACCAGCAACAATCGGGACTGATCCCTTAGTGACAGGGGATATTGAGCGATGCGCTCAACCGGCAAATCGTAATCAAATAGAGCAACATCCATAAACTTAAACTTTTACCCGTATTCTTAATCTGATCAATTATCAAAGATCATTATATCGACAATCACCAGAATCTAATGAAAAAGCTCTGAAAACGTTCTTTCAGAGCAATCCCCAGCATCCATTTATTGCCGTAATCAAAACAGCCCGCTTATAAAGCACAACTGCCCTGTTAAGTCAACCGTAATCAGCCAATTCCGGAATCCGACATAAGGATTCTGGAATTGGCTGATTAGTGGCTGGCCATCATATAGTGATTTAGAGATATTCGCGGATCAGGACTTCGGCGATCTGGACGGCATTGAGAGCGGCGCCCTTGCGAATGTTATCGGCGACAACCCAGAGGTTGATACCGTTGGCGATCGATTCGTCTTCGCGGATCCGGCCCACCAGCGTGGCATCCTGACCTGCGGCATCGATGGCTAAGGGGTAACGGTTTTGCGAAAGATCATCGACAAGTTCTACGCCGGGGGCTCTTTCCATGAGTTCGCGGACTTCCTCGACCGAGATTTTCTCGTCGGTTTCGATGTTAATCGATTCGGAATGGCTGAAAAAAACCGGTACGCGAACTGCGGTGGCGGTGACACCGATGCTGTCATCAGCAAAGATTTTTTTGGTCTCGCGAACCATCTTCATCTCTTCTTTGGAGTAGCCGTTATCGAGAAAAACATCGATATGAGGCAGACAGTTGAAAGCGATCTGGTGGGGATAGACATTGACCGGGAGTTCGGACTCTTGGTTAAAGAGGGCAAAAACCTGTTTTTCAAGCTCATCAATCGCCTTTTTTCCGCTGCCGGAAACCGCCTGATACGTGGAGACGACAACCCGGCGAATGCCGACGGCATCGTAGATCGGTTTTAAGGCCACCACCATCTGAATTGTCGAACAGTTAGGATTGGCAATAATGCCGCGAGCCCGAAAATCAGCAATTGCACCGGGATTGACCTCAGGCACAACCAGAGGCACGTCGGCGTCCATACGAAAGGCGTTGGTGTTATCAATGACCACGGCGCCACTGGTCACCGCCGCCGGAGCAAAAGCTTCGCTGATTGAGCCGCCAGCCGAAAAAAGGGCGATATCAACCCCATCGAAGGATTCTTCGGTGAGTTCCTCAACCACATATTCATTTCCCTTGAACTCGTAGGTTTTACCGACCGAATTGGCTGAAGCCAGCAGTTTCAATTGGCCCACGGGAAAATCCCGAGCTTCAAGGGTTGCGATCATCTCATTGCCAACCGCACCGGTAGCCCCAACTACGGCAACACTATATCCTGCTTCATTCATCTATTTCTCTCCGTAAAAAATTATATAATTTTGTTTTCATAATTTGTAAAGTCGTGGATTGGCTAAGTAAAAATTTCGATAGACAAGCGGTTGTGTTTTTCCAGGCGCGAGACCATACACATAGTATGTCGAGTGTCTAGAAAAACACAACCGCGTAGGATATCGGAACTTTTTACGACGCCAAACGTTTTCGCCAGTGTTCTATGAGACCACCGTCGTCGAGTAGTTTCTGCATGAACTCGGGAATTGGCTGAGCCTTAAACTGCTGACCGCTGGTTAGGTCTTTAATGGTTCCGGCAGCCGGATCGACGGCCACTTCATGACCATCTTCGATCGCTGCCGCAGCCTCGGCTGATTCGAGAATCAAGAGCCCGGTGTTAAAAGCGTTACGGTAGAAGATACGCGCGAAAGTCGGGGCAATAATACAGGCTACGCCGACCGCTTTAATGGCTATAGGGGCGTGCTCTCGGGATGAGCCGCAGCCGAAGTTTTTACCGGCAACCATGATATCTCCCGCCTTGACCTTGCCCGCAAAAGTGGTATCGGCATCCTCCATGCAGTGTTTGGCCAGTTCATCAGGATCCGAGGTGTTAAGATAACGGGCCGGGATGATCGCATCGGTATCAACATCATCGCCAAATTTCCAGGCTTTTCCTTCTATATTATCCATTTCAAACCACCTCTTCCGGAGTTGCAATGCGGCCTAAAACGGCACTGGCGGCGGCAACCGCGGGATTACTCAGATAGACTTCACTTTCAGGATGGCCCATGCGGCCGACGAAATTACGGTTGGTGGTGGCCACGGCCCGCTCGCCGGCGGCGAGAATCCCCATATGGCCGCCGAGACAGGGGCCGCAAGTTGGCGGCGAGATCAGGGCTTCGGCATCGAGAAAGATCTCGGTCAACCCCTCTTTGATCATCTGGCGATAGACATCCTGAGTTCCGGGAATAATCAGAAGACGCATATAAGGAGCCGCCTTCTTACCTTTAAGCACTGAAGCGGCCAGACGAAAATCCTCAATTCGGCCATTGGTACAAGAGCCGATTACAACCTGGTCGATCTCAATTTTATCGGCCGCCGCCTGGTCGACGGAACGGCTTTTGTCGGGCAG
>JAUVDU010000311.1 GCA_030595135.1 Deltaproteobacteria bacterium
CAGAAGCTGCCACCTCACCGCCCATTACGCCCGGCTTATGGCAACTTCCTTAGGACTTAAACGAAAGAGCCAGGAGGCCCTGCTACTGGCCATCTACCTAAAAGAGATCGGCCTCTACGAAGATGGGGAGAACAATATCCTCTCACTCATTCCGGTGCTTCCTTATGAAAAATCTGCGGCTCTCCTAAAAGAGATCGAAGACAGTTTCGCACTTTCGGAAATCATCACCCAAATCAATCAACCGGCGGCCCAAGCCCCGCTCGAAGCCAGGATTATGACCCTGCTTCTCTGGTTCATTAACGGACTTGGGAGAGCAACGGATACGGCAAAAGAGATTACTGCGGATCAGTTTCACCAACACCTAAACAAAGAACCCGAAGGCTCGATCGACCGTCAACTGGCCGAAGAGTTACTCCAGATCATCAGTCATGAACAACACTTGACGGGGCTAACGAAAAGCAGTGGTACGATTCTGGTTATCGACCCCTCTTTTGAACGTGATCAAGGAGATTTATACGCCCGCCTGATCAAGGAAAGCTATGAAGTCAGCTTTATTCTGACTGCCGATCAGGCCCGTACTCACCTGGAACAACAGCAAGTCATTCTGATTATAAGTGAGATAGCCCACGAAAATTACAACGGCATAGCCTTCTGTGAGTCCGTCAAAAAACAAAATCCATTTTTACCATTTCTCTTTTTCTCTTTGGAAAACCGGGAAGAACTTGTCTCCAGAGCCCTGTTGGCCGGGGCCGACGATTTCATCTCTAAAGAGAGCAGTACCCAGGTCGCTTTTCTAAAACTCAACCGCCTGATTCAACGCAGCCACAAACAAGATAAGCAAACCATCGACGGTGGGGTTTCCGGTTCTCTGGAGGAGATGGGTTTTATGGAAACCATCCAGATTCTTGCCAATCGGGAGAAGGATGCCCTGATAACCCTGCAGGATCAAAAAAACAATTCCGCCGAAGTCTACCTGCATCTAGGTGAAATAACTCATGCTAATTGTGGAAAACTACAGGGAGAAACTGCCATCTATGAACTTTTAACCTGGAAAAACGGTTTTTTTCAGGTCACAACCCCAAAACGGTTACCGGAACGTAATGTTTTCGGCAGCACCGAAGCGATGATGCTCGAAGGCTGCCGTCTGATGGATGAAGATTTGCGAGACTTAAGAGAAGTGGTTAATGAAGATTGGCAGTTAATAAATAATGAGTGATAAATGATTGGCAACTTTTTCACCATCATTCATTAATCAGCAAAAAGGGCCTTCTCATCGGCATAAATAAAGGCCTCCTGAGATGTAATCAAGCCTTCGCCAACCAGCACCTTTAAATGCTGATCAATGGTCTGCATACCGAGTTTTTTGCCGGTCTGGAGAATTGATGGAATCTGAAAAGTTTTACCCTCCCGAATCAGATTGGCAACCGCCTGATTGCCGACCAAAATTTCAAGTGCAGCAACCCGTCCCTGTCCATCAGCCCTTCTAAGCAACTGCTGAGCGATAACCCCTTTCAACGATTCACTAAGCATTGTCCTGATCTGATCTTGTTGATCTTTGGGAAAAACATCAATTATCCGATCAACCGTTTTTGCCGCACTACTGGTATGGAGAGTGCCGAATACCAGGAGACCAACTTCCGCCGCCGTAATCGCTAGAGAAATAGTTTCTAAATCCCGCATCTCACCCACCATAATGACATTCGGGTCTTCCCGTAAAGCTGCTCTTAAACCACTGGCAAAACTCTCGACATGAACCCCGATCTGACGCTGCATAATCAGACAGGTTTGATTTTCATGGATAAACTCTAAGGGGTCTTCAAGGGTAATGACATGGGCTTTGCGCTCTTTATTTAAGAGATCAATCATGGCCGCCAAAGTAGTGGTTTTACCACTACCGGTAGGTCCGGTTACAATTACCAAGCCCTTGCGCAGACGGGAAAGAGCTCGAACCGCCGGCGGCAAACCAAGTTCACTGAAAGTTAAAATATTATGTGGAATCAGACGAAAAACAGCTCCTAAGCCGCCATGTTTAAAATAGACATTGGCTCGAAAACGGGAAACCCCTTCAATTTCATAAGCAAAATCAAGATCAAATTCAGCTTCAAGATGTTCAATCCCGGATTGAGATGTAATCTCATAAACCAGCAGTTTAACCTCTTCATCACTAAGCGCATGGTAAGCGATGCGCTCAAGGTCACCATTGATACGCAAAAGCGGTGGTGAACCGGCAGTAACATGCAGATCGGAAGCCTTATGTTCAATCATCAATTTCAGTAATGCATCAATCTTAGCCATTACAACCTCAGTGATCAGTGGTCACTGATCATTCATCATTAAAAAGACTCTCTTCAAGCTCTTCCGGTGAAACCGGGCGAGAGAGTTCCGTCGGAACCGTGCCCTCTTTGAAGCACTCAAAAATGGTCTTTTCACTTTCCGGCACAGCCAGCAGGCCGGTTTTTTCATCAATATTGGCAAAAACGATCCCAGCCGGCACCGTAAAGTTTTCCGGCGGGAGCTCGGCCAGAGCAACTTTCATAAAATCGATCCAGATAGGACAGGCGGTTCGAGAACCGGTTTCATGACGGCCTAAAGGTTTGAGATCATCAAAACCGACCCAGACCCCGGTCACCAGTTGGGGCGCATAGCCCATAAACCAGGCATCATAATAGTCATTTGTGGTTCCGGTTTTACCGGCCAAAGGTCTCTTCAAAGCCCGGTCGGCCCGGCGACCGGTACCCCTTTTAACCACGTCGGCTAACATACTGGTCATCAGATAGGCGGTCTGGGGTGAGATAACCGGCTCCGAATCGGGTGGCAACAGCGACGACAATTCAAAACCCATTGCGGCCACACCTTCACGCTCTTCGAGGATTTCACCGTGACGATCCTCAACCCGCTTGACAAAAACCGGTTTAATGAGGCGGCCCTGATTGGCAAACACGCCGTAGGCCGTAGTCAACTCCATCAACGAGACCCCGGATGAGCCCAAAGCCAACGTCAAATCGGCATTCAGGGTTGAGGTAAAACCCAATTTTCTCGCATATTTGATTACTCTTTTTATACCAACCTGGCGCAGCATTTTTATAGTCACAAGGTTACGAGAATGGATCAGAGCTTGACGAACGGTTGTCGGGCCATAGAATTTCTGCTCATAATTGCGCGGTTTCCAGGCCGAACTCCAGTCATCCCCACCGTCCTTGTAGACTATCGGGCTGTCGAGAAAGATAGAGGCCGGGGTCAAACCGTGATCGAGACCGGCGGCATAGATGATCGGTTTAAACGCAGATCCCGGCGAACGCCGCGACTGAATCGCGC
>JAUVDU010000105.1 GCA_030595135.1 Deltaproteobacteria bacterium
ATTGTCTGCATTTCTAAAGTTGGACGTTGGACGTTCAATGTTCGACGTTCGATGTTCAAAATGTTAATGATCTTCCTCCATCTCAATCACGCCGCGCGGGCAGACTACGGTACATTGAGCGCAGCCTTTGCAGTGGTCGTAATCAAAAAGTACCCGTTTGTCCGGGTCACTCTCTTCTCGATTAATCGCAATGGCAACGTCTGGGCAGAAGAACCAGCAGATGCCGCAAGCGGTGCAGCTGCCGCAATGAAAACAGCGCTCAATTTCGTTTTTCATCTGTTCGGGACTTAAACTTTGGCGGATCTCGGAGAAATTATCTCTTCTGTTCTTAATATCAAGTTCTGGGACGCTGATTGCCGGAACTTTGTTGTAATAATCGAGGTGAAGTGATTTGCTTTCGACCACAGTCGGGTTTTCCGACGCTGTATTTGCGTCTAAGGAAGAAGTAATCTCTAAATTTAGGAGGATGGTTTCGGCAGCCCGGCGGCCGGAGGCCAGAGCTTCGGCGACTGAGGCCGCACCGTGAGCAAAATCTCCCGCCTTGTTGATTGATTTACGATCATTTAAACTAAAATCATTTAAATCAAGATCGCTCTCTTGGCCGATGGCTGTGATCAGATAATCGGCTTCGACTTTTTTGAGAAAACCTCCCTCACTGATGCGCTCATCATGGTCTTGGGCCTGATGGAGATTGATTTGCAAAACTTCGTCCGCCTCAATGGTGCCCACGACTATTTTTTCATGAATCACCAGACCTTCTTCTAAGGCCTGCTTTTTTTCCTCTGCATAGGCTGGCATCTCGGCAATTGTCCGCCGGTAGACGATCTCGACTTTTTTGCCTAACCTAAGCAGGCTGCGGGCCGTATCAAGAGCGGCATTGCCGCCGCCGATGACTATGAAGCTTTGACCCTCAATAGCTTCGCCTCGATTGATTGTGGCGAGTAGCTCCAGAGCTCCTTTTACTTGAGGAAGGTCACGCCAGGGGGCCGGTTGGCTGGAGCGTTGCAGGCCCGGCGCCCAGATAATATTCTGATACTCTTTTTCCAGTTGGGCTAACTTAGAGGATTCGATGCGATGATTGCATTTGAGTTCAAAGTCGTAGCTGTTGATGATGTTATTCAGCTCTCGATCAAGAATTTCTCGCGGTAGCCGGTAGGCCGGAATCGCGTAACGCAAAAGACCTCCGGCTAACGGTGCCTGTTCGAAGATCGTGACTTTGATACCTTTCCGGGCGAGACAAACGGCAGCACTTATGCCTGCCGGTCCGGCCCCGATGATGGCAACTTTTTCAGCTCTTTTTTCGATATTTGTGGAATGCGGGTTATCTAACCCCAGATCCCCAAGATAGCGTTCCAGATCGCCGATTAAAACGGCCTCATCAAAATCCTGACGATTACAGGCGCTTTGGCAGAAATGGGGGCAGACGCGACCGGTAATTGCTGGCATCGGGTTGTATTCGCGTAAAAGGTTGAGCGCTTCTGAAATGTTGTCGGAAGCGAGTTTTTCAAGATAGGCGGCAATCGGAATATTCAAGGGGCAAGCCTGGCGGCAGGGAGATTCCTTGGTGACCAGATGGGGGCGGAAAAATTTCCAGCTTCCGGTCAGGTTAACCGCGGTTGAACCGGCCGAGATCGGCAGGCCGGTGAAATCCCCGTTTTGAATAGCTTTTACGTGTTTTAAATTTGCCATTGTCAATTTGTTTTGCCTTTTACTGCGCCTTGTGCGGAAAACGCTTTTTATCTCCCGCCAAGACGCAAAGAGGCAGAGAAAGCCGCAATATAAACAGTTATCATGTTTTTTGGGTTACAGTTTCGTAGGCTTCACACAGGGCTTTTTCATTGTCGGCCAGGCGAGCTGGTAAGTAGTAAGGGAGGGCTTGAATCAAACTCTCCGGTTTGACCAGACCGCTGACTTTCGCCAGAGCTCCGAGTACCGGGGCGTTGATCAGGGGCATGATCTCATTGCCCAGTCCATACTTTAAAGCGATGCGATTAAGATTTACGGTGATAACTTGATATGAAGGTTTTTCAGAACCGGTTGTCGGCTCAAGATTGAAAGCCTCAGGTGGCTGGTCGCTGTTGATCAGCAGAATCCCACCCGGTTTGAGGCCGTCGGTAACCGGGACGGTATCAATCAGGCGGGCCGCCATGACGACCACATAATCGGGTTTGGTGACCCGGCTGCGGATGTTGATAAAAGTTTCGTCAGCCCGGACAAAAGCGGCTACCGGAGCCCCGCGTCGTTCAGCTCCGAATGTGGGAAACGACTGAGCGTAACGACCTTCATAAAAGAGGGCCTGGGCCAGAATCCGGGAAGCGATAACCGCCCCCTGTCCGCCGCGGCCATGAAAACGAATTTCCTGCATAATGAATAGCTGCTGGTTAAATATTAGTTTATAGGTATGTCTATTGTGAACAATTATGGTATTCTATATAGGCCTAGTATAAATGATTGTCAAGTTTTAAAGCATAATTTTTCAATCAGCGCTCAGGATTAAAACTCCCAAAGGGGGAATGGTTAGTGCCGCCGAGGCCGGTAAATTGTGAAACGGGATATCTTCGCCAATGATTTTGCCCAGATTTCCCTGGTTGCTGCCGCCGTAGATGGCGGCGTCGGAATTAAATAGTTCCCGGTAGCCGCCGGTGTGAGGTAGGCCGATACGATAATTATTGTGGGTTAATGGGGTCAGGTTGAGAATGCAGATGATCGCCTCTCCTTCTTCCCCTCGGCGCTGATAGGCGATAATTGAATTTTTGTGGTCGTGACAGTCGATCCAAGAAAAACTGAAATCCTCATCATCTCTTTGCCAGAGGGCCGGGAGTTGGTGGTAGAGGTGGATGAGATCGCGGCAGAAATGGAAGAATTTTTGCCGTCTTTCGTCTTTTTCGAGCAGGTGCCAGTCAAGGCTTGCAGCAAAATTCCACTCTTTATCAGAGGCCAGCTCGTTGCCCATGAAGAGGAGTTTCTTACCCGGATGGGTAAATTGATAGCTTAATAAAAGGCGCAGGTTGGCAAATTTCTGCCAATCGTCACCGGGCATTCGGGTGAAAAGCGAGCCTTTGCCGTGGACGACTTCGTCATGAGAAAAGGGCAGCAGGAAGTGTTCGCTGAAAGCGTAAATGATTGAAAATGTGATCTGGTTATGGTGGTATGAGCGATAGAGGGGGTCGATGGCAAAAAAATCGAGTGTGTCGTTCATCCAGCCCATGTTCCATTTGTGTTTGAAACCTAAACCCCCAAGTTCCGCCGGCTGGCTGACGCCCGGCCAACTCGTCGACTCTTCGGCGATCATCAGGCGATCGGGATAGAGCTTGTCGATATCACTGTTAAGGTGTCTTAAAAATGCGATCGCTTCAAGATTCTCGCGGCCGCCGAGGTGATTGGGCAGCCATTCTCCAGCTTTCCGGCTGTAGTCGAGATAGAGCATTGAGGCGACGGCATCAACCCTGAGACCATCGATGTGATATTGCTCAAACCAGAAAAAGGCGTTAGCGATGAGGAAATTGACGACTTCGGGGCGGCCGAAATTAAAAATCAGGGTTCCCCAGTCGGGATGTTCTCCTTTACGAGGGTCGGCATGTTCATAGAGGGCACTGCCGTCAAAGAGGCGCAGGCTGAAATCATCTTTAGGGAAATGGGCCGGAACCCAGTCTAAAATGACGCCGATTTCGTGCTGGTGGCAGTAGTCGACAAAAAATTTAAAATCATCAGGCGTGCCGTAACGGCTGGTTGGGGCGTAGTAACCGCTGACCTGATAGCCCCAGGAAGCGTCAAAGGGGTATTCGCTGATCGGCAGCAGTTCAATATGAGTGAAACCCAGCTCTTTGACATGGGCGACCAATTGCGGTGCCAGTTCACGGTAGGTTAAACTGCGGTTATCCTCTTCCGGGCATCTCTTCCAGGAGCCGAGATGAACCTCGTAGATTACCAGAGGTGCGGTTGTCGTCTGCCGTAAAGCCCGATTTTTCTCCCACTCGCTATCATCCCAGACAAATTTTTCTTGGTCGAAAACCTGAGATGCGGTTTTTGGGCGTAATTCCATTCTGAATGCCAGAGGGTCGGTTTTCAGGCGCAGGTCACCCTTGGGGGTACGGATTTCGTACTTGTAGATAGTTTCAGGGGAAAGTTCAGGCATGAAGAGCTCCCAGATACCGGAGCTTCCCAACGAACGCATGGGGTTGCGTAAGCCGTCCCATTGATTGAAATCGCCAACCACGCTGACGCGCTCGGCATTAGGAGCCCAAAGGGCAAAGCTGACACCGTTAAGGCCTTCGCGATTTGTCGGATGGGCTCCTAGGTGATCGTATAGGCGTTGGTGGCGGCCTTCGTTGATCAGGTGCAGGTCGAGTTCTCCTAAGCCGGGAGTAAAGGCGTAGGGATCCGGGGTTGTCCAGACTGAACCGTCTAAGAAGTGAAAAATTAATTTATATGTGAGAGAGGTAGAGATTTTGACAAGCCGGGCGAAAAGGCCGGCTTCATCAATTTTGGTCATAGATTCCGGAGCGGCATTCGGGCCGGAAACCAGCACTTCAACTGCTTGCGCCTGAGGGTTCCAGGCTCTTATAATTTGCTCTTGATCAGTAACCGGATGTTGTCCCAGAATCGAGTGGGGATCGTGATGGCGGCCGCTGACCAGGCGCTTTATATCGTTAAAGGTGGTTCCATGATAGAGTACCTGATCCTCTTTGTTTGCAATCATCTTTTTCTCCGCTTGGAATCCTTACTTAAAACGTCATTCAGGCGAAAGCCGGAATCCAGTTATTTTAATTGTATCAAGGTTTGACTAGCATATTTCCGCTTGGACGACAAGCCGTGAATCACTTATTCTCTTGACGGAATCAAAAAAGCTCACTATTTTAGGGTTTAGTGAACCCTATTTTTAAGGAGAAAATATAATGCGTTGTCGTAAAATTATCCTGTTCTTTTTTGCTTTGGTTCTTTTGTTACCTGCAACCGGGGTTTGGGCTAGTAATGCGAAAGAGGTTGCCAAGGTTGAGGTCTGCGCTGATGTCATTCGTCAATTTGTTAAAATCCCGGAAAATGCGGCACCTCCGATTCTGATGCGAAATGCTCAGGCGATTGCCATTGTTCCCGGCATTATCAAGGCTGGTTTTATCGCCGGTGGTCGTTACGGTTGGGGTGTGGTGATGGAACGTCGGCCCGATGGGAGTTGGTCAAACCCGGTTTTTGTGACCTTGGCAGGCGGTAGTTTCGGATTTCAGATTGGGGTTCAGTCGATTGATGCAATTATAGTTTTTAAAAGTTTGCAGAGTGTTGAACGTTTGACTAGAGGTAAATTTACTTTGGGGGCTGACGCCGCCGCTGCTGCCGGGCCGGTGGGCCGCAGTGTGTCGGCCGGAACCGATATTACTCTGGGGGCCGAGGTCTATACCTACTCCCGTTCGCGAGGGCTTTTTGCCGGGGTCTCACTGGCCGGTTCCGCTTTGCAGATCGATTACGATGCGACCGACAAGTTTTATGGTCTCGGTGGGTTAACGGCCAGTGAGGTTTTTGCCGGTGGTCGTATTCGTGACGTACCGCCGGTGGCCGCTCATCTTATCCAGGTCCTGACCCGGCACACCCAGTAGTTTTAATGTCATCTTCTTCACCTGTCAGCCGCTGGCTGAAAAGTAAAGCTTTGCGCCTGGTACCGATAGTGGCCGCCGGGTTGATTCGTTGGTGGGGGAAATCATTTTCTGCGATTACGGTTGTCAACGGCGATTTCGAAGCTGAGCGGGCGGCGGTTGGTCAGGGTTGTGTCTATGTCACCTGGCACCAGAGGCTCTTTAATCTCTATTTCCTGCACTATCGGCGGCCGATAACCATTATGATCAGTCGCAGCAAAGATGGTGAACTGGCGACCGGCGCCGTTCATCGTCTCGGTTTTGGCAGCGTCCGCGGTAGTTCCAGTCGGGGTGGTGCCACGGCTATGTTCCAGCTTATTGAGGTGATGCGCAACCAGCCTGCGACCTCTGCCGGCATGCTTGGTGACGGTCCCAAAGGGCCGGCCCGGAAATTGAAATTGGGTACCTTAAAGATCGCCCAAGCAACCGGAGCGCCGATCCTACCCTTTGCCTACAGCGCCAAACGCCATAAGCTCTTTGCCTCCTGGGATCGTTTTATGCTCCCTCTCCCTTTTTCACCGCTGGTTGTTATCTTTGGTGAGCCACTTTTAGT
>JAUVDU010000128.1 GCA_030595135.1 Deltaproteobacteria bacterium
CATGCCGCTTTTGTTGCTTTTGCCGGTCTCGGGGCGCTCTTTACCGAGCAGGGCGAGTTCGATGAAGCCCTCTTTTTTTACGACAAGGCGGTTAAAAATCCGCTTCCGGCCGAGGCTGCGGTGGCGACTTTGGCCCGGGCCAAAGTGCTTGAAAAGGCGGGCCGAATCGAGGCGGCACAGCAAGCTTACCTGCGTTTTAGTTATCTCTTCCCGGAGCAAAAAAAACTGGTTGCCGAGGCTCTGCTGGCAGTGGTGCGGTTAGCTCACAATAAGAAGGATGGGCAAACCGTAAAAAAAATGACGGAAAAGTTAAAAACTATGACCCTGACGCCGACTCAGCAAAAAGAGTTGAAAAAACTTGTTGCCGAAAATGTCGGAGCAAGATAGAATTGCCTGTGAGGCTATTGATCGATGGTTTCATGAAAAGACTGAAATCTTCTTAAAACGTCATTCCGGCGAAAGCCGGAATCTAGTATTTTTAATATGCTTTGGAGGCACTTGATGTATCAGTTTGTTATGAAGGGCGGGTATCTGATGTACCCGATTATGTTCTGTTCGGTTCTTACTCTGGCAATCTTTTTTGAGCGTCTCTTTGCTTTGCGTCGGAGCCGGGTTATTCCGGATAAGTTTATTATTGAGGTTAGTGATCTGGTTCGCCAGGCGCGGATGGAAGATGCCTTGACTCAGTGTCGTCTCAATAATTCCTCGATTGCCCGGGTTTTGATGGCTGGTATCTCGCGCCATAATAAATCGCGTCAGCAGGTCAAAGAGGCTATTGAAGATGTTGGTCGTCTCGAAGCGGCGACACTTGAACGTTTCCTGACCATTCTCGGAACTATTGCCGGGATCGCTCCTTTGCTCGGTCTTCTTGGTACGGTGACCGGTATGATTAAGGCATTTACTGTGATTTCGAATGCCGGTATCGGTAATCCCCAGATGTTGGCCGGTGGTATCTCTGAGGCTTTGATAACGACGGCTGCCGGTTTGACCGTGGCGATTCCCGCCTTCGTCTTCTATAAGTTTTTGCGTTCCCGGGTTGATAAGCGGATTCTGCGAATGGAGCGGGCTTCAATCGAGATTCTTGATCTTATTGATCAGGAAAAGGGGTGAAGGTAGTAGATTATGCGTTTTCAAACTCGCAACCGGGATGATGTCCAGCTCGATATGACCCCGCTGGTTGATGTCGTTTTTTTGTTGCTGATTTTCTTTATGCTCTCTACCAGTCTCTCGGTTAACCCCGGGATTAAAATTGATCTGCCGAAAGCCTCAGCTGAACAGGTGAAAAAGAAGAAGATCACTTTGCGGGTGGCGGTTGAAGCCGGAGGTCGAATCTTTCTTGAAGGGAAAAAACTCTCTCTGGCACAGTTGCGGGAAAAATTTAAGGCCGTGGAAAAAGAGCACGGAGATGAAGCTCTGGTTGTGATTGAAGCTGACAAAAAAGTCTATCACGGACTCGTGGTCAAAGTTATGGATGCCGCCAAGAGTGCCGGCTTGAATAAATTGGCAATTGCAACCCAACCCAACGAAGAGTAAGCTTAAGTGTAACTTTCAGCGTAAGTAGAAAAACATCTAAATTTGATGGATTTTAGTGAATTCTGGGGACATAACCTGATTCTCCGAAGGAAATCGGGATTGTGTCCCCTGAATTCACGGGTTAGCTGAATATTTACGCTCAAGTTTCACCGGGTTAGTGGCTATGAAAAAAGAGGTGATGTTGCTGTCCACACCACGTTATAGGCCGGTTGTCCTGCTTTACTTTCTGGTCATCTCCATCCTTCTGCATGTTGCTTTGATTGCAGTATTGCCGGATTTGACCAGGCTTTTCAATATCCACATAAATCGTTTAGGGTTGCTGGAGGAGACTGAAATTGAGGTCTCTCTGGTTGATCCGGAAGTCAGGCCTGAGCCGAAGCCCAAGCCGAAGCCTCCTCCGGCCGAAAAACATTCATCTTTGCTGGCTGATGAGTATGTTTCAGCCTTGATTGATCATCGCCTGAAAGAGCTTTCCGCTCTTGGTGATGCACCGTTGCCACCACCGGTACCGATTAAGCTGCCTGAGCTGTCGCCGACGAGTAGATCAACTCTTAAAGCACTTCCTTTGCCGGAAACGGTCTCATTAGTTCGTTCGCAAGAATTTCTCGGGCGTTTGGGTGATAAACCGGCCGGTAGGTTGCGGGGTCGGCGTCTTGGCGGAACCATGATAAAACCAGCCTTTACATCCGGGTCTCCAGTCGAAGGGCTGCTCTCGTCTGTCGGTCGAAAATCACTGCTCAAGATCAAAATTCCTGCAAAAAAATCCATTGCCCCCGATTTTGGTTTAAGCGGGCCGGTGGCCAAGAGTCGGCAAGTCCTCTTTCGGCCGGCATTGCCGAAGGTCTCTCTGGCAAAAGATGTTACTGTTGGTTTTCGTTTTTGGGTGCGGCCCGATGGTAGCGTCAGCCGGGTCGAAACCTTAAAAATTGGTGATCTAGAACTTGTTAATGTGGCCGAGCGATATTTACAGCAGTGGCGTTTTTCCATCCTTGCGTCCGAGCTTTTGCAGCAGGAGCAATGGGGAACCGTCGACATCCTTTTTCGGGTGCCTCGATGAAGCATATGATCTCTGGGCTGTTGTTGGTTGTTATTATTTATTTTGCCTGGCTTACCTGGTTTGGCAGTCGTGGATCCCGGGCTTTAAGAATGGTTGAGAGTGAAATCGATCGTCTTGGTCAACACAACCTGGAGCTTAAGGTTGAAAATCAGCATTTAGGCGACAAAATTCGTCTTTTGCAAAGTGATTCCCGTTACCAGGAACTTGTTGTTCGCCGCGAACTTCATATGATCCGCGATAATGAGATACTTTTTCTCTTTGAGGATCGATGAAAACAGTCAAAAGTTTTGCTAAAACTCAGCTCTTCGGGATGATTCTGGTTGCCTTGATTCCCATCGTATTTTTAGGTGGTTTCTTTATCTACCATGAGTTTAATACTTTTCATCAGGAGGCCGATAAAGTTCGTGAGCGTCAGTATGAAGATCGCAAAAAACTGGTAAAGCGCAGGGTCGATGAAACTCTGCGCTTTATTTATTTTAAGAAGTCGCAGCAAGAGAACGAAGTTCGCAAAACAATTCAGGCCCGGGTTTATGAAGCCCATGATCTAGCCACTCACCTTTATACAACTTATGCTGATAAAAAGGGACTTGCAGAAATCAAAGAGATGGTTCGGGAAGCTCTGCGGCCGATCCGTTTTAATGACGGCAAAGGCTATTTTTTTGCCACCTCTTTAGATGGGACGGAAGAACTCTTTGCCGATCATCCGTCTCTGGAAGGGAAAAATCTGCTTGATCTTAAAGATACTCGGGGGAAATATGTTATTCGAGATATGATCGCCTTGGCGAAGAGTCAGGAGGAAGGATTTTACGACTATCATTGGAGTAAACCTGATCAGGCGGGCAAGGATTTTCCGAAAATCTCCTTTATCAAATATTTTGCTCCGTTTGACTGGTTTATTGGTACCGGAGCCTATCTTGACGACCTGGAAGAGGAGATTAAACGTGAAGCTCTAATCTTTATTGAGGGGAAAAAATTCCCTCGCAACGGTTACCTTTTTGCCGGTCGATTTGATGGTACCAGTTTAGTTGGCCCGGCTTGGGGACGTAACCTGATAGATACTACTGATATTAATGGCGTTGAAGTGGTGCGGGAACTGATTAGCCTGGCCCGAGGTTCCGGCGGTTATCTTAATTACAAAATGCCGTTTGAGAGTGGTCAGCTGCCTGTGGATAAAATCAGTTATGTCGAAGGCTTGAAGGGTTGGCAGTGGTATGTTGGCGCTGGAATTTATGTTGACGATATTGAAGCCTCGGTCAGTCGTATTCGGCTGGCAATGAACAGACAGGTTAAAGCTCATGTTCTTCTTATTGTCCTGGCTCTTTTAGGCTTGCTCGGTGGAGCGGCTTTGGTCTCTTTTATTATATGGCGCCAAGCTAAAAATTCTTTTGCTGTTTTTAACGCATTTTTCCAGCGCGCAGCTTCCTTGGCCATTGATGTCGATACCGGTAAACTCGCCTACCTGGAATTTGTGGAACTAGCTGATTCGGCCAATAAAATGCTCGTGACTTTACGTTGCAGTGAGGCCGATAGAGATGAGGCGGAAAAAGAATTGTCGCAGCTGGCCTCGGCTGTAGTTCATACCTCTGAAATTATTATTATCACCGATATTGATGGTTTGATTGAATATGTTAACCCGGCTTTTGAAAAGATTTCCGGTTATTCCGGCGTTGAGATTAACGGTAGAAAGACTGATTTTCTTTGGGGGGATGAATTTGGTAATGAGGTTTATCGTGATATGCAACAGTCTATCATCGGTGGTTCGGTCTGGACCGGACGCCTCAAAAATTTCAAAAAAGATGGCTCATTATTAATCAGCGAGGTTACGGTTTCACCAATTTATGATACTTATCAGAAGATTAGCGGCTTTGTTGTTATCGCCCGGGATGTGAGTGGTCAACTAAAAATGGAGGCCCAACTGCGTCAGTCGCAGAAGATGGAAGCCATCGGTACCCTGGCTGGAGGCATTGCCCATGATTTTAATAATGCCCTGGCCGCAATTCGAGGTTTCAGTGAGATATCTCTGGCTAAATTGTCGGCAGACAGTGATGTGCGTCGATATTTGGGGAATGTTCTGACGGCTACGGACCGGGCCGCGGAATTGGTCAAACAGATTCTGGTCTTCAGCCGTCAGCGAGAGGTTGAGACTCGGCCGGTTCAGTTGAAGTTGATTATCAAAGAGGCTTTGAAGCTACTTCAGCCATCGTTGTCGGCTAATATTGAGATCAGACAAGAACTTGAATCAGATGCTTTGGTCGTGGCCGATCCGACTCAGATGCATCAGATGTTTATCAACTTCTGTACCAATGCCGCCCATGCCATGCCCGATGGTGGTAGAATGACGATTATACTCAAGGAAGATAACATCGGAGCAGAAAAGCTTGGTCTGGCTCCGGGATCCTATCTGAAGCTTCAAGTTATCGATTCCGGTCAAGGAATCAGCCCCGAGGTTCAGGAACGAATTTTCGAGCCTTTTTTTACAACTAAAAAAGAGGGTGAGGGAACTGGAATGGGGCTGGCAGTAGTCCATGGTATTGTTAAACATAGCGGTGGGGCAATCACTGTTTCCAGTCGCCTTGGTTCAGGTTCTGAATTTACCGTTTTTCTGCCGATAACTAAAACTGAATCTTTAGTGAAAGAGGTGGTCGTCGCCGGGTTGCCGCGGGGCAATGAACATATTCTTTTTGTCGATGATGAGGAAGGTTTGGCGGATTTAGCTTGGGAGATGCTGCCGCCTTTGGGGTATCATTTGATTGTGAAAAACAGTAGTCGGGAGGCTCTGGAGCTTTTTTCACTTGACTCTAAAGCTTTTGACTTAGTGATTACAGGTCTCGCCATGCCGGAGATGTCGGGCTTGCAGATGGCTGAAAAGATGTTAAAGATAGAGCCGGAATTGCCGATTATTATCTGTACCGGTTACTGCGCCGGCGAGACTGAAAAGAAGATTCATGCCCTTGGCATAAGGGCATTGTTGACGAAGCCATTGGCTCTGGAAAAGCTGGCTAAAAGAGTTCGTCAGATTCTGGACGATAAAGCTGGAACCCGCAAGTTTGCCGATATTTTGTGACAGTTCTAAGGCCCTCTCGGCAGGCGCTCCAAAAACAACCCCAGACCTCTCGTTTATCAATAACGTAGTCGAATATTTACGTTCAGAGTTAAGATCAGGCTG
>JAUVDU010000190.1 GCA_030595135.1 Deltaproteobacteria bacterium
GCGGCACTGGAACCGGAGACCGCGGCAAAGAAGGTACAGGCCACGATGTTCATCAATAAAAGGCCGCCCGGCAGCCGGTAGAGCCAGGGCACCAAACCTTTGAAAAGTTTCTCCGAGATCCCCGAATGAAAGAGAATTTCACCCATCAAGATAAAGAGCGGCAGAGCCACCAATTCCCACTTATTGATGGTTGACCAGACCGAAGAAGCGAGATTACCGCCCGGCGGCAGCGGCGAAAAAAACGTCAGGCCGCAGAAACCGACGATAAAAAGGCTGAATCCGATATGGATACCGGCGCTCAAGGTTAACAGCAGAACCCCGAAAACCACCAGACACATGAGCAAGGTTTGTCCGTCCATGCCGTTTATGGTTCCTCCGGGACTGGAGGTTGAGTTGACAATTTGGCCGCAAAAGGCAACACTTTTACGGTCTCAACCGCCATCTGTAAAGTAAAAACTGCGGCCCCAACCACAATCAGGGCCTGGGGAACCCACAAAGGAGTTCCCGTCAAGGTTCCCGAAGTTGAACCATAACGCCAAGCTGAAAGCGTCATCCGCACAAGCTGCCAGGTGATATAACCGACAAAGAGCGTGGCCGTGCTGCCGGCCAGCAACTCGACAGCTAAGGCGAGTCGCGGCGGCAGCAGGGTTAAAATCAATGTAATCCGGATATGGCCCTTCTCCTTCAAGGTATAACCGGCCCCGAGAAAAATAAGCGCCGCCAAACCATAAGCCGAATACTCATCCGCTATCAACGTGGTTTTGTTGAACATATTCCAGAGAAAAATCTCCGCTAGAATAAGCAGCGTCATGAGTCCCAACACTAAAGCCGAGAGCTTCGCCAGAGCTTCGCTTAGCTGCTCAATTATCTTTATAATTCGTCGCATATCAAACCAGAAGTCAAATAATCAGTGCCTGACCGAAAACCTGGCAATTTTCTTGAGTGCAAGGCAGGCGAAGATTTTAACCACAGGCATACACTAAGTATTCCGAGGATTAAAATTTGAGCCTAACGCTGCAATCGAGGAAATTGGCGGTTTTCGGTCGCGCACTAATTAGCGACCGGTTATCTGATTATACTGTTGCAAAACCGCTTCGGCATCAGCCCCGGCTTTCTTGAACCAGACACCACGTAACTCAACCCCAACTTGATCAAGTTCCGAACGGAACTTTTTATCGACATCAAGAACCTGCAAACCTTTCTCCTGCAAGGTTTTTAAACTGCTGCGATCCATATCACCAGCCAGATTCCACATCTCATCTTCCATCGCCACGGCCACCTCAAGCACCTGTTCCTGCACGGCTGCCGGCAGTTTATTCCAGGCATCAAGATTAACATTGACCATATTGACCGGCCCCAAGATATTGATCCGGGTAAAATATTTCAGCACTTCCCACGATTTGGCGTCAACCCCGGAAACCGAAGATGTGTACATAGAGTCAAGCAAGCCCGCCTTCATCGCCGGATAGACTTCGCTGAAAGGCATCTTCCGCGCCGCTACACCCGTAGCTTTACCAAATGCGAGACCGGTACCATCGTAAACCCGCATTTTCAAACCTTTGAGATCAGCCAGCTTAGTTATCGGCCGCTGCGTGTAGATCCCGGAAAACGGCCAGACCGAAGTATAAAGAGTCATCTGTTTAAAACGTTTTAAAGTCTTTTTATAAACCGGTTTGGCCAATTGATAGAGCAACCGTTGTTCAAAAGCGTTACTTGAGATAAAAGGCTGGGCCGTCAAGGCCAAAATCGGAGCATCACCCTCGACCATCCCGGTCGGCACTTCGGCAATAGAGATCTGCCCGTCAGCCACGGCTCGCAGAAGTTCAGGCCCCTTAAAGCCTAATGAGGAGCCCGGATGCAGAACAATCTCAAGCTCACCGCCGGTTGCGGCCTTGACGTTATCAGCAAAACGCTGCGCCCCTTGGGAATGAAAGTTCCCCGCCGGATAATTAAGATGCATGTGCCAAGTAGTTTTGGCCAAAGCATTACTGAAAGGTGCCAACACCAGCAAAACCATTCCCAACCACAAAAGTCTTTTCATTCTCTCCTCCTTTAAAGTTGACGATTCCTTAAAAAAACTCCATCAGTTTTAAAACATCATAATAAAACGATAATTCTATTACTATCACGTATAAAAGATATGTCAATCAATTAATACCAACTGAATTCCATTGGTCTTCATAAAACAGAGCTGACATCAGGTAAGTGTTTTACACAACAAAGAGAAGAGGACTACCATTAAAAAAACGAACGTAAGTATTTTAGTCAGCTAGAATAATCAGTCTTGGTAGAAGTGAGGAGACATGACAATTTAATTTCACTCTGACCTCATCTATAGATAGTTAAGTAAAGTGTCCCCGGAATACGGCGGAATACCCGGAATACCCGGAATACCCACGGAATACCTCCCCCGGAATACCCGCCCGGTAAATGGCGGTAAATGGGGTCGGAGTAGAATTATTTCTTGACTGTATAATTTCACTCTGCCCGCATCTATTAATTTATTGTTTATTGGGAGAAGATAGTACTTTGCAGGGTAAAGCAATTATTGATTTTCTGCTAAGGCCTCTTTGGCAAAATCGCCATTACGTCTTTTGACGTCTTCAAAATACTTGGGATACTCTTTTTGTGCACTGACAAGAATCATATCCCAGGGCAAATCTGCAAAACTGCCGTGATCATTTACATATTCCATGTGCTTGTTTCCAGATTTATCAAAGAGATGGAATACCGAATCCTCTATTCCGTCAAAGTCTAAAGGCTTGACATTGAAATTATTGCAAAGCTCAAGGTTAAAGGCAGGAGTTGCCTTAACCCATTGACCATTGAGATACAACTCTGTAAAACCGTGAAAATAAAAGATATTTGTCCCCATCAATTCTTTGAGGCGTTCAGTGTTTAAATGATTTTGCACATCGGCAAACCCAAGCCTTGCCGGGATATTAACAGCTCTTGCACAGGCGGCAAGTAAAACTGCCTTGGCCACACAATATCCGCGCCCTTTCTCTAAAACATAACTTGCCTTCATAGATTTTTCAACCGGCTCCATGCTGTACGGATCATATCTAATGCTATCTCTTACAGCATAATAAAGACTTACAGCCTTTTCAATATTTGCCTGGTCTTCGTTAACATTATGAGCTACAAACCCAATGATACCAGGATGCTCGCAGTCAATAAAATATGTGGGTTTAAGATATTCTTCCATTCTTCAACCTTTTTAAAGTTTAAAGTCCTCACCCAAATCGGCAGCAATCGCCCGAAACTGTTCCAGGGCCGCCTCTAAATCCTCAACAATCTCTGCCGCCAGAACACCCGGTTCCGGCAGGTTGTCGGAATCTTCCAGCGATTCGTCTTTAAGCCAGAAGATGTCGAGGCTGGCTTTGTCGCGGGCGATCAATTCTTTATAGTCGTAACAACGCCATCTGCCACTTGGGGTTTCGTCGTTCCAGCTGGCGGTGCGTTGATGGCGGTTGGCGGGATTATAAAGCTGAACAAATTCATCAAGGTCACTACGTTTGAGCGGATTGGTTTTCAGGGTAAAATGCTTATTGGTGCGCAGGTCGTAGATCCATATTTTTTTCGTCCACGGCGTTTCGCTGGCCGGTTTACGCTCAAAAAAGATAACGTTCGCCTTCACTCCTTGGGCGTAGAATAATCCGGTGGGCAGACGCAGCAGGGTATGAACATCGCATTCATGCAATAGTTTACGGCGGATCGTCTCCCCGGCCCCGCCCTCAAACAGAACATTATCCGGCACCACCACCGCTGCGCGGCCGTGCTGTTTAAGCAGGGTTTTAACATGCTGGATAAAGTTGAGTTGCTTATTCGAAGTGGTGGCCCAAAAGTCGTCGCGCTCGATAATTTCCTTCTCTTTGCTCACCTTGCCATCTTCGCCAACTATGGTGGTACTGCTCTTTTTACCGAAGGGGGGATTGGTCAGGATAATATCAAAACGGTCGCCCGGATCAGCGGCGAGAGAATCGATCACGGCCAATGGCAAAGCAGAGTCATCACCGACCAGTTTTCATTGCCGATCAGATCAACAATCAAGCGACGCAGTTTAGCCGGATCCTGAAACTTGTTCTGCGACTTGTTAAAAATCAACCCAAGCAGGCCTTTTTCATTACCGAGATTTTCCAATGTGTGACGATAGTGTTCGAACAGTTCGTCACCATCCTCTTTTATCAGAGTCGGTCATGCGTAATCCGCCGGGACATTGCTCTTCTGGCTATACGGCGGCTTAGTGCGCTCGTCATCCATTTTGAGGAAAAGCAGATAGGTGAACTGTTCGACATAATCGCCGTAGCTCATTCCATCGTCTCGCAGGACGTTACAGTAATTCCAAAGTTTGGATACAATTGCTGCTGGGGTCATAGGTTAACTCATTACTCCAATTAATCAGATTGACGATCATTCAAACTAACAAGAAATTATTGTGAGTTTGACTCCCGCCAGAAAACTTTGCTTTGACATCATAAAAAAAATCGGCTATTGTCTATCTATTAGACGGGTAAATCCTGCTAGGTGCCTTGGGTGCTTCCTTCCATCGGTTGGCTGAGCCTGGGGAACATCGGCCTAACAGGGTCCGTCTTTATTTTTGCCTGTCACCTTAAATATTCCGTTTCAAAAGCAACATTCCCTTGGTACATCCGATACCACTCGGCATC
>JAUVDU010000068.1 GCA_030595135.1 Deltaproteobacteria bacterium
GTTTTGTCCCCGGTGCGGGTTGATACCAAAGTTCAGCAGGCATCCAGCCGGCAGCAGACAATTGTTGAGTTTGGGGGACGATCCCGAGCTCGTGAAGAGTATCGTAAGATTTATGAGGAGTTGTTCGTATGACAACCGCAAATGGAAAGAAAACCCCTAAAACCTCTAAAACAAGTAAGGCGCCGGTTAGTCGCGGGCGCCGGAAAAAGGTAGTTGCCAAAGCTCCGGCCCCGGCTGAAATCGATAAACAGAAGATGGCTGCTTTTTTCAGTGCGGCCGGGCTTGATGAGACGGCTCCTGATTCCGTAGCCGAGGCGGCAGAGGTTGAGGGTGCCAAGAACCAGGATATCAAAGAGAGCGGAAAGCCGTCGCCGGCCGATTCGACATCGACTCCGCTGGTTGAAAGTGAACCGGTAACTAAAGAGTCTGAAAATGATGAAACTGTAGTGGTTGCGAAGTCCGTCGAAGTCACCGCAACCGCGAGCGATAACTCTGGTGATAGTGATAATAATAGTGAGAAAGGTGAAATCCTGATGACGACAACTGAAAAACCGACTGCTGGTGGTTCCGGTTCCAGCTCTTATAATCTTCTTCCGATGTTTGCGGTGTTGTTGCTTATAGCCCTTTTCTGGCTCTATTATATCTCTTCGACCCCGCTGAAAAAGGCGGCCGAAGCCCGGGTTGAACAGGGTAAAGCGGAAATTTCGGTGCTGATGTCAAAGGTCAAGGGGCTTGAGGCGGAAGTAAGCAAATTGAAGATGAAACTGGTACTTTTTGAAAAAGCTGCCATGAAGTGGAAAAAGGCGGCCGTGCAGGCCACAAAGGCGAGCGCTCAGGTAAAAAGAGGCGTGGTGAGCGTGAAAAAAGTGGAGGTCAAGGCGATTTCTAAAGATAAACCGATGGCTGCGACCGCAGTTAAAAAGGATCCCTCTTTCGACAAGGCTCCGACCCCTTTTTGGCGGAATATGGGGCCTCGAGGCTCTTTAATTAAACAACCCGTCAAAAAGGTAAAACCGGAGGTTAAGACTCCAGCTGTTAAAGTCGATTCATTCAGTAAAGCGCCCAAACCTTTCTGGCTTAACCCAAGGTTCAAGCCAGCGGCCGCAAAAGCAAAAAAACAGGTAATAATTTCGGCCCCGTCGGCGGTAAAAGCAGCCCCTCAGCAAAAGCCCGCCTCAGCCCCGGCACTTGATTCTTCCTTTGACAAGGCTCCCAAACCGTTTTGGCAAAAGGACTGATCAACCCAAGTTTTACTTAACATCTAGCCGAATATTTTCTCATAAAAGGGAACAGAGTTGAAATCTGTTCCCTTTTATATTTTTAGTGCCTTCCTGAAAGCTTCTTGCAGAAGGTTTCTTGTTTGTGCGGTCTGGTCAACGTCGAATTTGTATTCGTCGAGTTCTATTAGTGGTGCTATCTCCATTAGTGAGCTGGTGAGAAAGGCGCCGTCGCACTCTCTGAGATCTTTTGGGTAAAGCGGCATTTCCCGGCAGCCAATATTTAGTTGGTTTGCGCTTTTCAGGATGAACTCCCGGGTGATACCGGGCAGGAGGCCGGCCGTCAGCGGCGGGGTTAGCAGGCGGTTGTCCCGGATTAGAAAAAGATTGGAGAAGCTTCCTTCGCAGAGTTCGCCTTCCAGATTGAGAAAAATCCCTTCATCAAAACCCTTTCTCTGAGCCACTTGCAGGCCATAACGATTTTCCAGATAATTTAAACTTTTTATAGCGAGCAGAAGGTTATGTCGGTCGCGGCGCCAGGGCAATATCAGAGCCCTCATACCTTGCTGTCGGCATTTGATGCTCTCAACGTCAAGGGCTGTGGCTCTGATCATCAAGGTTGAAGTATGGTTCGGGTTATCTGTTTCCGGGTTGCCTCGGCTGACAACCAGCTTGATTACTCCCGGCTTTTGGCTGAGCTGGTTTGCGCCCAGCAGTTCGGCGATAATGGCCGGGCATTGCTTTAGGTTTTGCGGTTCGGGCAGGGCTAATTTTTGCAGACCTTGGCGCAGGCGGGCAAGGTGATCGTCGATCTGGAAAGGGTGACCGTGGTAGGTACGGATGGTCTCAAAAAGGCCATCGCCAAAAAGAAATCCCGTATCAAGTGGCGAAATGGCGGCCTCGTTTTCCGGGATAAAGCGGCCGTTGATGTAAATAGTTTTTGTGTCCATTTGGGTTTATTTGTGGTTCTGCTTTTCTCTATTTTTCCGGCATTCAAAGACAATTTTGATCTCCTCGTAGGAGATTTTTTCTTCCAGTTTTACGAAGATTGGTTTTAATGGGGCAGACCCGAGTTCGTCCATAGCTGCCTCAATCTTTAGCACATTTTCGGCGCTGACCCAAGCTGTGGGGTCACTGATTTCGAGATGGCGGATGTAGGTGGTTAGGTAGCCGCTGGTGGTTGACCGGGCTCGATCCATTTTGGCGGCGGTCTCTTTCAGGGAGAGACCTTCGGCAAAACAGGCAAAAGCTTTAACTTCGGAGGCTCTAAGCTCATTAGGGTCGCGTTTGGAGGTTTTGCGGCTGATTGTCGGATTTGTAAGGCAGTCGCTTTCGAGGTCATGTTGGCTGCAAAACTCCTGGATGCGGGCAGTGAAAATATCGCCGAAATCAAGAAGTTTCATTTCGCCAACCCCTTTGACCCGGCGGAAAAAGTCAAGGCTTACGGGGCGGCATCGGGCCATGTCGTAGAGTGACGCATCACTGAAGATGACATAGGGCGGGACTTTGCGGGCGCCGGCCAGTTCCCGGCGTAATTCGCGCAAATCGTCGAAAAGTTCCAGCTCCTGGGGGCTCAGAATGGTTTCGGCCGTGATTTTTGTTGCAGAGCTTCGTTCAACTTTAGTTTTCAGCAGGCGGGGTTTTTTTTCTCCCCGGAGCAGCTCTCGCCCAGCTGGTGTAATTTTTATGACTTGATACTCGCCGGTTCGCATGAGAAAATTCTGGCTGATGAGCTGGTCGAGCCACTCTTTAATTTGCTCGGTTCTTTGCTCTTTTAAGATGCCCCAGGTCGAGAGTTGATTATGGTTGTTGGCTTTGATGCGGCGATCATTAGAGCCTTTAAGGACTTGAGCGCTGTAGTGGAGGCCGAAATTTTCCCCCTGACGCAGAATGCTGGAGATGATTTTTTGTCCGGTAGTCAGGGGGTCGTCAATCTCCGGCAGCTCTTCAAGGCAGATGTCGCAGTGCCCGCAAGTCTCCTTATCCAGTTCTTGATCAAAGTAATTGACCAGGGTGCGGTGGCGGCAGTTGGTTGTGTGGGCGTAATTGTTCATCGCATTTAGGGAGTGCTGGGCGCCCTCTGATCCCGTCTCATTTTCAGCTTCGTTGAGGGTGCGTTGCCAGCGCAGGAGATCGTTGCTGTTGTGAAAGAGCAAGCATTCGGCGGGCAAACCGTCGCGACCGGCCCGACCACTCTCTTGTTGATAGTTTTCCAGGGCTTTAGGCAGGCCGCTGTGAATGACAAAGCGGATGTTGGACTTATCAACCCCCATGCCGAAAGCGATAGTGGCGACCATGATGCCGGATTCATGGTTGATAAATGCCTCCTGGTTGCTTTTGCGATCATGATCCGCCATGCCCGCGTGATAGGGCCAGACGGCTCGACCGGAATCCGCGAGGCGGCTTGCGGTCTCTTCAACTTCACGACGGCTTTGGCAGTAGATGATACCCGCTTGTCCGGGGTGACGGTCAATAACTTCCATGATCTGGGAGAAGTGGCGCGGGCTTTTGCGAAAAGCCCGGTAGGTCAGGTTGGGGCGGTCAAAGGAGCCGATGAGAAAACGGGGCTCTTTCAGGTTGAGTTGGGCGGCAATATCTTTTTGGACTTCGCGGGTGGCCGTGGCTGTATAGGCGTGAACCGAAATCTCGGGAAAATGTTCCCGCAAACGTCCCATCTGTCGATAGTCGGGGCGGAAATCATGGCCCCACTGGCTGATGCAGTGGGCTTCGTCGACCGCGATAAAGCGTACATCAAGGGTTTTTAAAAAGTTTAAGCTTCGTTCCTGGGCCAGTTTTTCCGGTGAGATATAGAGGAGTTTAAGTTCTCCCGCCTTAAGTTGATCGGTGACCTGGCGTTTTTCGACAATGGTCATGGAGCTGTTGATGCAGGCTGCCGGTACCCCGTTAAGGCGTAAACCATCGACTTGATCTTTCATTAGGGCGATCAGGGGTGAGACTACCAGGGCCAAACTGTCAAGGGCTAGAGCCGGAACCTGATAGCAGGCCGATTTGCCGCCTCCGGTGGGCAGAACGAGTAGAGAGTCATCGTGCTTGAGGACGCACTCTATCGCTTCTTGCTGAAACGGGAGAAAATCTTCATGTCCCCAGTATTGTTTGAGAATCGTGGCTGAATTTTGCATCTGTCCACTGTCCACAATTTACTGTCCAGTGCCTTTTTTAGCCGTAGGTAAGGATATTGTAAATGTTGTTCCTTTATTGAGTGTGCTCCGAACCTCAATGATGCCCTGGTTGGCTTCGACCAGGGCGTGGACAATGGAAAGGCCTAGGCCGGTACCGTTATCTGGTTCCCTGGTCGTATAAAAGGGATCAAAAATTGACGGTAGGTCTTCCGGGGCGATGCCGCAACCGGTATCGCTCAGGCTGATCTTCATTTGGCTCTGTTTGCAGGCGGCCCGAATGCCGATTGATCCGCTTTCCGGCATTGCCAGCTGCGCATTAATCAGCAGGTTGATAAGAACCTGGCCGAGTTGTTGCGGGTCGACAAGCGTTGCCGGCAGATTGACGGGGGTGTTGATGGTGAATTTGATATTGGCGAATCCTGGACGGTGCTTGATCGCTTCAATTGACTGGTGGATAATATTTTTGACGGAAACCGATTGGATCCGGGCTTTTTGCGGACGGCCATAGGTGAGCAGATCGCTGACGATGCGAGCAATTTTGTCAACTTTTCCCAACATGCTGTTATAACGTTTTAGGTTTGTCTCCGCATCGCTACTCTTTTCCGCTTTAGTCTTTAGGATTTGGAGTTGGCCCGAAATTACAGTCAGAGGGTTGTTTATTTCATGAGCGGCACCGGCTGCCAGACGGCCGACCGTGGCCATGCGGTGGGCCTGGAGTAGTTCATGTTGAATCTCTTCACTCTGGCGGTTAAGTTCAGTGATTGTCTCTGACTGTCCGGCGAGATCATCGGTCAGGTGGCCGCGTTCGATAATATCACTGAGACCGGCGGCAAAATGGGATATAGTCTCTAGTAGTACGGTTTTATTGACGCCTCTACGGCCCAGTCCGCAGCAGTCAACAATCAGTTGGCCGTGGATCTCGGTATCAAATGTCTGGTTAGCTGGGCACAGAGGAACCACCAGAATAGAGGGGTGCTCTTTTAATGGAGTAATCCGACTGTTTCTCAATAAGGCATCGGATTTTTTCAGGATCAGGCGTTTAATTGTGGTCAGGATTTTTGTCTGACGTTCGGCGTCGTGGTCGGTTAGATAATCTCCCTCTTCGCTAAAGAGGGCTTTGTCCGAGGCCAAATCCTTCTCTGAAAACTTCTCCTGGCCAAATTGTCCGAGCCAACAGGCGGGAGCACTTTCGTATCGGCTGAGACCGCAAAAAGCGAACCGGCTTTGACAGAGTTTCAAGGTTTGCTCAATAATCTCTTTAAGCATTGTGTTGCGATTGGGGCGGAGCCCCAGTTTCCGGTCAATCGCGGCTAAGCCTTCAAGCAGGCGATTTTTCAGTTCAAGTTCGGCCAGCGTCTTTTCTCGTTCCAGGTTGAGGCGTCCGAGCTCTCGGTTGGCTTTGCGGATGGCGGAGAAATAGAGCTTATTGTCAACCACTTCGAGGCAGCTGCCGAACTCATTTAAGCGATTGTCGGCTGTATGGTAGACATTTAACAGGCTCTCATGGTCAAGGCGAAAAAAGATCTTTAAGGTTTCAACCGTGCGGGCGTAGGGAGCTGAGGTAGAATAGTCGAGTTCATGATTGATAAAGTAATTGGAGCCGAGACTGTAGAGGTTGCAGAGAGCGTCGGCAAAACGCACCAGTAGAGGTAGTGATGGGATTTCACTGCGGGAGCCGGGCGGTGGCTGGTGGTGGAGCCAGACCGCTTCAACGATGGGAGAGGGGAAGTTCCAGGCCTCTGCCGCCCATTTGCCGATCAGGTGGTGACCGGCTCCCAAGATCTCTTTTTCCCGGGTCAGCGGCGGCCATTCACGGCTGTTGTTGTCGCCTGCGTCTAAAAGTTCTGAGAGGAGTTGGGTGAATGGTTTTTCCAGTCGGTGATAAGCTATCAGTTTGCCTATATCATGGAGGAGGCCGGCAATGAAGGCTTCTTCCGGATGGGGATAATTGAGTTCTTTGGCCAGTTCTTCGCAGGCGTGGGCACAGGCAACACAGTGCTGCCAGAAGGCAGCCATCTCTTGTTCACGCTCTTTGCCTTTGGCGTTGAAAGTATCAAAGATAGTGACGCTCAAGGCCAGGTTGCGAACTTGTTTTTTACCTAGTAAAGAGATAGCGTGGCTTAAATCTTCGACTTTAGTCGGCAAGGCAAAGGCCGGGGAGTTGATCAGTATCAGGATGCGGGCCGTAAGGATCGGATCCTGTTTGATCAAAGCCGCCATCTCTTGAAAATTTACCTGGTCGCTGAAGCAGGTGTCGATGATCCGACTGGCCAGCGCCGGCAGCGGCGGGATATCTTCAATCCCGCCAAGCTGCTCAATAATGCGGTCGTTTTTCAAATTATCTCTCTCTTTTCAGGATTGATGGTTTCGTAAAAAAGTCGAGACTTTCCGATTAAGCTGCAAATTGACTGCAACTATAGCAATTTATTCAATAAATATCAAGTCTATTGTATTATTGAGATAGCTGGTTATGTGTATGCGGATGAAAAGGGTTGCGGGTTTGGCTTGATAGATTGTAGTCGAATATGTTATTGGTCGGTTTTTAAGGCAATCATATTTTTATTAAATGGTGCTGGAGAGAGTATGGATAGTTGCGAAGGTGAGATATTTAAAGATCTGGGGCGGCGTTTACTGGCGGCTCTGGGAGATCACTCTCGTTTGGTAATTTTAACCCATAATAATCCTGATCCGGATGCCTTTGCTTCGGCCTGCGGCCTGGCGGCGGTGATCAGCTTTCTCGCCCCTGAATGCCGGGTGCAGGTCGCTTATGGGGGGATTGTTGGGCGTTCCGAGAATCGCACGATGATGCGTTATCTGCCTTACAAAGTGGTGCCTTTCAGCCGGGTGCGGGGGCGCGATAATGTTGCTTATGCCCTGGTTGATACTCAGCCCCGGGCCGGGAATAATGTTTTGCCGGATGATAAAATTCCGGCCATAGTTATCGACCATCACCCTCAGAAAGGGGCCAC
>JAUVDU010000074.1 GCA_030595135.1 Deltaproteobacteria bacterium
AGATAAGTTCATACTCTTTAAGTACCTGCTCCAACTGACTGCGAGTCGCTGTCCCCATCAGTGACAAGGGCAGGCGAATTTCCTCTTCAACCTTGCCCATCATAGCCAAAGCGGTTTTCACCGGCACCGGATTGGTTTCCAGAAAAAGAGAGCTGCAGAGTTTTTGCAATTTATGGTGCAAGGTTGCAGCTTGGGCCCACTGACCGTCAGCAAAGGCATCACAGATACCAGCTATCAAGGATGGATTAATATTGGCAGTAACCGAGATTACCCCACGACCCCCAACACACATTTGCGGGAAAAAAGTAAAATCATCGCCTGACAAAAGATAAAAATCGGGCCCACACAAAGCCACAATTTCAGAAGCTCTCTGCATTGAACCGGTAGCTTCCTTAATCGCCACAACATTCGGAAGTAAGGCCAAACGAGCCACGGTTTGCGGCAACATATCAACACTTGTGCGACTCGGCACATTATAGAGAACAATCGGAATATCGACACTCTCGGCAACCGTTTTGAAGTGTTGATAAAGGCCCTCTTGAGTGGGCTTGTTATAATAAGGGGTTATCAACAGAACCCCATCGGCCCCGGCATCCTTGGCATACTGAGTCAAACGGATGGCTTCGGCGGTATTGTTAGAACCGGTTCCGGCAATAACCGGTACCCGGCCGGCAACCGCATCAACCACGATATCGACCACCTGATGATGTTCATTATGTGACAGGGTCGCCGACTCCCCGGTTGTCCCGCAGGGGATAATCGCATCGGTTCCGCCTTCAATCTGAAACTCGACCAACGCCCTTAAAGCCGTTTCATCAACCACTCCGTCTTTAAACGGGGTAACAATCGCTACCATTGCTCCTGCAAACATGCTCTCTCTCCTTAAAACTCACACTAAAAAATCTGATTCCAGAACCCCTTTATATACGATTACCGCCCCCCCTTCAAGAAAAACTTCCTTAAAGGCCGGCCCTTTTTTCTCAAAATAGATCATCAAGCTCTCTCCGGCCTGAGTGATTACCTCGGTCGGCGATTTAACCAGCCCATATTCAGAGACAAGCAGAGCCGCAGCTACCGCTCCGGTACCACAAGCCAGGGTCTCGCCTTCGACCCCACGTTCATACGTACGAATCAACAAACGCTGTTCGTTAACCACCTTGACAAAATTAACATTGGTTCCCGCCGGGGCAAACTCCTGATGATAACGAATCCGCGCCCCGCGCTCACTGACCGCAACCAAATCCAGCTCTCGATCAACCATTACAGTCGTATGTGGAACGCCGCTATCTATAAAATCAACGATCTCATGCTCTCCGGCAAAATCCAATTTAACCCTTTTGCGTAAACCGAACGGCTCAGTCATCTCAAGCCTGACTTTAGTTCGATCAACCTGGGCCCGAATCAGACCGGCTAGAGTCTGAAAAACCATATCGGCATCGGCAATTCCCTTTAGATAGGCAAAACGGGCCGCACAACGACCACCATTGCCACACATTTCGGCCTCGGAGCCGTCGGCATTATAGAAGTGCCAGAGAAAGTCGACAAAATGGTTATCCTCGATCAGAATCAAACCATCAGCCCCGATCCCGGTACCCCGGCGACACAACCTGGAGACCAACTGTGACCGCTCTTGCTCAGGAAAAATCCCGCACCGGTTATCAATAATGATAAAGTCATTACCACTACCATGCATTTTCCAAAAAGGAAGATCTTCACTCTCCAGCAAAACTCACAACCTCCAGACACCCTGCTTACGCAATCTTAAAATTTTATTTCGAACCTCACCACAGAGCGCGCGAACATAGTCGCTGGCATAATCGGGATAACTCCAGCGTAAAGGAATATATTGACCACACTCATAAACCAGAGTCAGATCGGCATAAATTCCTTTGCCGAGATAGGGACGATGAGGAACAGCTTTAGTTGAAGCCAAGATCAGATGCTCCAAAGCCAAATATCCGGGATCAAGATTCACCCGTCGCCCTTGACCGCTGGAAAATTCCGCCTCCAGCTGATCGCTAAACAACTTCGCTTCAACCAACGACTGCCGTGCTAAGGGCTCGGCAAAAAAGAGGATATAACGGCCCAAGGACGAACCCATCTCGGCTTCATAGTAGCGGGAGTGGGCAAACGAGAGCCAAAAAGAGCAGACGTCAATCGGCCCGAATTCAGCTGCGAGACGTTCGCCAACTCCTAAAGCCAGCTCTTCATTACGAGCCAAAACGCTGACCAGCAAGGCACCGGGTTCGGGCTCACGGTAGTTAAGACCGGGGCGCATCTTAGGAGGCTGACCGAGACGACAAAAGACTCAAACGATCATAATAGGCCAACACTTCCGCCCCGTCAGCGGTGGCGGTACCGGTTTTACCGACCACCACCCCGGCCGCCAGATTAGCCACCATCGCCGCCTCTTCCAAACTAACATCGATCCCCAAAGCCGCCAGAGTTAGAACTGAAATAACCGTATCTCCGGCCCCGGTAACGTCAAAAACCTCGCGGGCCTGAGTTGGTAACAAAACCGGCGAACAACTCTCTGGAAAAATCGCCATCCCATCTTCACCTCGGGTAATAATCACGGATCGACTTGTAAACCGCTCTTTAATCCTGGAGCCCGCAGCCAACAAATTTTCCGAAGTCACGGCAAAATTACAAGCCTGGCCGGCTTCCATCGCATTCGGCGTCACCAGATCGACATCGTGATAGAGATCAAAGTTTGCCACCTTAGGATCAAGAGCAATAAAAAGGTGGCGTCGTCGAGCCTCGGTAACCAGGAGGTCGAAGAGTTCTCGCTCCACCACCCCTTTACCATAATCGGAGATAATCACCCCCTCAACCTCAGCACAAGCGGCAATAATCGCCTGCCGTAACTGTTGACGCGAAGTTTCACCGAAAGGTGCGGTGGTCTCTTGATCAAAACGTACAACCTGCTGCTGATGGGCAACAATTCTGGTCTTCACTGAAGTCTGGCGCTCGGAATCGACCACCAAGCCAGCTACGCCGCATCCGCTTTCAGCCAACACAGCCGTAAGACTTTGACCATCACGATCATCCCCCAACAAAGCGACAATCTCGGGCCGTCCCCCTAAAGCGAGAAGGTTACGAACCACATTGGCCGCCCCACCCGGCCGATGATCCCGGCTCTTGACCGAAACTACCGGAACCGGGGCTTCCGGTGATATACGCTCAACCACGCCGCGGATAAAACAGTCGACCATAACATCGCCGAAAACCAAAATTCGCCGCCCGCGCATCACTTCAAGCAAGGCCTCAAGCCGGGGGCGTAAAAGGATATTTTGACTTGTTTTCATAAATACCTTATTTATCAATTATGATGAACTCGTAAAAAGTAACGGGATGGCTAAGTAAAAATTTCGATAGACAAGATGATGTGGTTTTCCAGGCGCGAGACTATACATGTAGTATGTCGAGTGTCTGGAAAGCCACATCATCGCAGGATAGCGGAACTTTTTACGACGCCATCAATTATCATAACCGAAGCGCTGGATCTGCGCAGCATTTCGGGTCCAGTTTTTAGCAACTGAAACGTGCAGTTCAAGGTAGACCGGAATCCCGACAAAAGCCTCAATCGCCTGGCGAGATTTGATGCCGATGGTTTTCAACATGCGGCCACCTTTACCAATGATAATCCCTTTTTGCGAATTCTGCTCAACATAGATTGAAGCCCCGATACTTAAACGCTTCTCAAGGTCATGATAATAGTCAATTTCAACCGCTATTGCATAAGGAATTTCATCCCTGGTCAAATTGAACAGCTGTTCCCGAATAACCTCCTGCACCCAGAACCTTTCACTCATCTCGGTCTGGACATCATCCGGGAAATAAGCCGGATGGATCGGCAGCCGATCCAACATCTTCTGCCGCAGGGCTGAAACCCCGACTCCATCCCGAGCACAAAGAAAAAATATCTCTTCGGAGGTCAGGCCGAACTCGCTTACAAGTTCAACAAACATCGGCAACTTTTGCAGAAACTCCCCGTCGCGCTCCGGCAACAGGTCGATTTTATTAAGCGCCACGAGAAAAGGGACTTTCTCATTCAGAGCCTGAGCCAAAATGGCCCGCTCCCCTTTACGCATTTTTGTGGTTGATGCCTCCAACAATATCAGAGCCAAATCAGCATCCCGCCAAGCCGCTTCAGAAGTTTCAACCAACGCTTCATTAAGCAGTCCTTTCGGCGTATGCAGGCCCGGAGTATCAACCAGAATCAATTGCGCATCGGGGAGATTTTTGATCCCGACAATCCGATTCCGGGTAGTTTGCGGCTTATCGGTAACGATTGCAATCTTCTCATCCAGAATATTGTTAAGCAACGTCGACTTGCCCACATTCGGACGCCCTATCAATGAAACAAAACCACTACGAAATTCCGTCATATTACTAACTTCCTAACAATTATTTTTTCTTACGTAAACTGCGAAAAAAAACCTGCAACAGGGTCGCTGCTTTATCTCTGAAAACGCCGCTGCGTACCGGAAAACTATGATTAAGCCGTGGGTCATCAGCCAGTTGATATAAACTATTCAAAGCCCCGCCTTTAGGATCGTGACAACCATAAACAACTCGACCTATACGCGCCTGCAACAGAGCCCCGGTGCACATAATACAGGGCTCCAGAGTGACATAGAGAGTAACCTCGGAAAGCCGCCAGTCACCAAGCTTCCGGCTGGCGGCCGCAATCACTTCCATCTCGGCATGCGAAAGCGCTAACCCCTTCTTCTCTTTTCGATTACGCCCCCGGGCAATCACCCGGCCTCGGCAAACCGCCACCGCACCCACCGGAATTTCGTCCTCAAGCCAAGCCAGCCGGGCTTCATCCAAAGCTAAAGACATATAAAGATGATCAATCATAAAAGAGGAGTAACAATTTAAAGTTGACGATAATGGACAACTTAAGGTATTGCTTATTTAGTTTCTATCTGAAGGAGATTATACAATGATCAAGAGCAGTAAGGTTTCGGCCTTCATCTACAACCGAGCTTCCGGCCAATGGCAAAGCACTGAACGCCCTCTGATAAGCGAAATTCCTCTCCAGATATGGATAAACGGAGAACATCTGGTCACCCTGCACCGAACCCCCGGCAACGAGTTTCTCCTGGCCACCGGCTTTCTTTACTACCAGGGATTGATCAATAAACATGATGACATTTCGGCCCAGCGACTGGTTTCCGCACCTGACCACAACAAATCACCACTGGCAACCGATTCCGTACGCCTGACTATCAACAAGTCGATCTCCGCCATCACGCGGTTGACGGCTGGTGCAATCTGGACCGTCATCGCCCCAAAAATTGAGAAATCCCCGCCGCACCCATTTTTCCTGGCAGCCCATCTAATCCCGCCACTACCGGAGGCGATGAGCCAACATCAAGAACTCTATACAACAACTGCCGGGGCTCACGCCGTAGCCTTGGTCAACAAGGCCGGTAAAATTCTCCACTGCGAAGAGGATGTGGGCCGTACCAATGCTCTGGATAAAATTGTCGGCTACTGTATCTGCAATAAAATTGAGATGGGCTCACTGGCCGCTCTTTTCAGCGGACGCATCAACCTGGAAATGGCCGTAAAAATTGCCCGAGCCGGATTTCCTATGGTTCTCTCAATCTCAGCTCCAACCGCCGGAGCCGTCCGAATTCTGAAACAGGTCGGAGTCACCTACGTCGGTTCGTTGCGAGACTCATCATTTACCCTTTTCTGCGGCTCACTCTAAAAAGCTGATTGTACCCACTTAATTTTATTACATTTTATTAAAAAAAATGACATATCATGAGATGAAAGGCTTTTCAAGTTATTAATGAATTCAGTTTAAAAGATCGATCAATTTCGGGATACTTATGCAGATGACAATTCCAACACGAAAAGAAGTTATTAAGGATCTCAAGAAGCAGGGAGGATTAGTGGCAGCCGTACTACCTATCCACTATTCTCGCGCCTTGCTGCGGGCTTTTGCTATTTATCCGGTTGAAGTTTGGGGGCCGCCAAAAATAGATGCGAGCCTTGGCGGTGCGCACCTGCAACCCTATGTCTGCTCCATTGTCCACAACGCTCTTTCATTTTTAAAAATGGGCGGACTCAATATAGCCGACCTGATCCTGATTCCGCATACCTGTGATTCACTGCAGGGCCTGACCTCGGTTCTTATAGATTTAATCAAGCCCGAACAAACAATCATCCCCCTCTACCTGCCTCGAGGACAACGCGAAGAGGATGTAACTTTTCTGGCCGATGAATTACGCTCTCTCTACACTCGTTTGTCTGATTTAACCGGAAAACACCCGACAAATGAAGATTTACTGGCCGCAATTAAGCGGGAGGAGATGAGCGATTTACTTTTAGCCAAGCTATACAAAAACAGACAACAGATGGCTTTAAGCAACCTGGGTTTTTATCGATTGGTGCGTTCACGAGAATATCTGCCGGCCGAACATTTTTCCAATCTGGCCGAAAAAAACCTGCAAACCGCCGCAAAAAAGCCGCCAAAAGGCATTCCGATAATCCTTTCCGGCATTCTTCCGGAACCAATGGAAGTATTAAATATAATTGACGAAATGAACGGGCAAGTTGTTGCTGACGATTTAGCCTGCTGCGGTCGACGCCTCTACGAACCGGGAGTCAGCCCGGAACCCTTCCGACGCATGGCCGAACGTATTATCTACGCCCCTCCCGATCCCACCCGGGGCAACTCGATTGAAGAACGGGTTAAATATCTGACCACGATGGCGCAAAGCAACGGAGCTCGAGGAGTTATTTTCTATGAGGTTAAATTCTGCGAGCCCGAGCTCTTTGACCTGCCTAATCTACGCGCTGCTCTCAAAGAACAGGGACTGGCTTCGATTATCATCGAAGTCGACATCAATAATTCCCTGCCTCGTCAGGTGGCTACCCGGATTGGTGCATTCTTGGAAATGCTGGAAAATTAAAAATACGTAAATTCCGGGGACACAATCCCGATTTCCTTTGGAGAATCAGGTTATGTCCCCGGAATTTACGGGTCAGCTAAACAGTTACAAAAATACAAATTTGGGAGATTTACGGCTGTGGGAATGAGTGATTCGTTAAAATATTACTGGAATGTAAAAGTTGTTGGAGAGCCCTTTTTACGCTGGC
>JAUVDU010000033.1 GCA_030595135.1 Deltaproteobacteria bacterium
CATAGAGCAGGATAAAGGGCCGGCTGCCGGGTTTTTCCACCGGGTAATGGGTGATGATAAATTGATCCAGTTCCGGGGTGGCCGTCAGATCCTCAAGCGAATGGGTAATGCAGTCATCAAGTGCCGTAAATTGGAGCGGCAGGGGCAGTTGTAGAAACCATTGTGCATTAAAAGGGTAGAGGGTCAGGGCGGCATAGGGGTGGCGAAAAAACGGATCATAGTCGGCCCGAAAAAAGATTGGCAGATATTTTTGCAGAACATCAAGGTCGTGACTGAAAAGGGCGAGGCGGAAGTTTCTCAACGTGCGGGAGCAAAGTTCCTGACTGTCGCTGCCCAGAGAGTGGTTGTCGATGTAGGATGAGCGAATCAGCTGGCGGCAGAGATCGAGGGATCTGCGGTCGATCGGCCGTCGGGCGACGACTTCATTGATTTTCCGATGGCAGCGGTTATGATTGTCGATCAAGCCCAGTTGCCGGAGTTTACGCAACTGATTAATCGCTTTTTCCACGTCCCACTTTCGTGACGATCCGGGGGCCTGCTGCAGGGCTTTCATGATGCGAAAGAGCTCTTCGCGTGGGGTATTGCTGTCTAAAAGTGCAGTTATCTGTAAAAAATACTTATCATCTTCGTCAAGGTTTTCCAGGGCTGCAATCGGTGAATTCGTTGGTTCTTTTTCTTCGGTCATGGGTAATGTTTTTCCTAAATATTCCAGGGGTGGGGCAGAAAAAGCTTCTCATAGAGCGAGAAAGCGTAGCGATCGGTCATGCTGGCGATAAAATCGCGCAGATTATCGGTGAAACTGTAGTTGTCAAGGTAGCCGGGATAATGCTTTTCTTTAAGTTCTTGCGGATGTTCTTGAAAATAGGTGTAAATCTCTTTGAGCAACCGGCTGGCTTTGACAAAATCGCCATAAACCGCCGGGCTTTCATAGACGTTGGCAAAGAGAAAAGAGCGTAATTCGGTCATCGCTTCAATGACTTCAGTTGAAATCTTCAGAGAACCGGGCTCTTTGCGGCTTTTGTCGATAATGTCGGTAACCATGGTGTTGATGCGCCGGGTATGGCTGTCGCCCAGAATTTGTCGGCACCCTTTGGGGATTTGTTCGGCATTGATGGTTTGCGCGCGGATGGCATCATCAAGGTCGTGATTGACATAGGCGATGATGTCAGCCAGCCTGACAATTCGTCCTTCAAGGGTACAGGCGGTATGTTCCGGGGCCGGGGAGAGGATTTCACCCTTGCCTTTGGAATGTTTGATGATGCCGTCCCGTACCTCAAAACTCAAGTTAAGGCCCCGGCCCTCTTTTTCAAGAATATCAACGACCCGTAAACTTTGTTGAAAATGGTTGAAACCGCCGGGGTGCAGGCGGTTGAGAACGGCTTCTCCGGCATGGCCGAAAGGGGTATGGCCGAGATCGTGACCTAAAGCGATCGCTTCAGTTAGATCTTCATTTAAGTGCAAAGCTTTGGCAATTGTGCGGGCAATCTGGGCGACCTCCAGGGTGTGAGTCAGGCGGGTGCGGTAATGGTCACCGCTGGGAGCCAGAAAAACCTGGGTTTTATATTTTAGGCGGCGAAAGGTCTTGGAGTGGATGATGCGGTCGCGGTCGTGTTGGTATGACATGCGATAGTTGCATTCAACTTCCGGGAGCTTGCGGCCTCTGGAGTCGGCACTGAAAGCGGCGAAAGGAGCCAGAAGGCTCCTTTCCCGTTGTTCCAGTTCATGGCGGACAGTGTTATTGGTTGTTTTAGCGTTCATCGACCTGTTTAAAAACCTGATTGAATTCTCCGGTATAGAGAGCCCGGGGACGAAAAATACGGTTGTTATTCATGTACTCCAGAACTCGGGCTGTCCAGCCCGCAACCCGGCTGACGGCAAAGAGCGGGGTAAACATAGACGGGTCAATACCTAAGCGGGTGTAGACAATCCCGGAGTAGTAATCGACATTGGGAAAGATCTTCTTCTCTTGATCCAGAGAACTGATGACTTTTTGTTCGAGGAGTTCGGCCGTACTGATCAGGTTTTGGATCTCAGGTTTGCAGCCGAGGCAGCGAAATTTGGCGAGCGGCCCTAAAATTCGGGCTCGAGGGTCATAGGTTTTGTAGACACGGTGACCGAAGCCGGGAATTTTTTTCTTCTGGGCCAGTGATTGATTGACCCAGGCTTCAACGTTATTGGGGTTGCCGACTTCGAGCACAGTATCTAAAACCCGTTCGTTAGCTCCGCCATGCAGGGGGCCGTTGAGGGCGGCGATGCCGGAGCCGACCGAAAAATAGATGTCGGACATGGTCGAGGCGACCACCATTGCGGCGAACGTGCTGGCATTCATGCCGTGGTCGGCGTGAAGAATCAGGGCAACGTCCAAGACCCGTTCTTCGATCGCGGTCGGGCGTCGGCCGTTCATCATATAGTAGAGATTGGCAGCATGGCTTAAATCATTTAAAGGTTCATAAGGCATCAGGCCGTGGCGTAACCGGGCGATGGCGGCCGTTACCGTCGGTACCCCGGCAATCAGGTGGTAACAGGCCTCTAAACCGCTGGCATCATCAAGATCTGAATCTTTCTTTTTGCGGCGTTTTTTCTTCTTTTTGAACTCATAGATGGCGTGACGTTCACCGCTCGGTTTGGTCTCCATGCCGATCGAATCTTCATCGGAGCTGATCGCATCATTTAAATCAGGCTTGGCACTCTCCCGGTCAATGTCGGTAAATTCCTGACGCATAAAGATGGTGCCCATCCGCAGGGCCGCCATGGCGTTCATCTCTTCGACCGGAAAACTCATTAAGAGGCGCAGAGTCTTGTTCATATGTCGGTGCTTGATCAATTTCTGTTCAAACTCTTGTAGTTCGGTTGAACTTGGCAGGTGACCATGCAGGAGGAGAAAAGAGACCTCCTCGTATGTCGAATAGGCACAGAGCTCAAAAATGTCATAGCCCCGGTAAGAGAGCAGGCCGTCGGTGCCGTTGACATAGCCGATTTTGGATTCGCAAGCGATGGCACCTTCAAGGCCGGGCCCGATATTGCAATCGATTGGCCATTTGGCCGACTTGCCGGTACTTGGTTGTTTAGTGACAATGCCGATCTCGGCTCGGGCTTTCTCGGCGGCCTCGAGAATTAGCTCGGTAATTTCAGTCGACTCTTGATGTCTTTCGCGGTTCATGTTATCTCCTCCTGCAATTTGTTGCTGCTATTTTTGCCCCACTCATCTCTTTTTTGAAAATATTAAGAAAAGAGGATAAGAAAGTTTTTACGATCTAACCTGGTTAACTACGGCCGTTACCTGTTTTCACATCTCTTTTCGGGTTTTTAAGCGGGGGCTCTAAAAGGGCGGGCCGAAAGAGTAAAATATTATATTTTTTAGCTTTTTGTCAAGTAATTATTATTATTTCAGGGTTTATGGATGCTGTAAATATAGAAAATCTAGGTAAGGAGTATGGTTCGCTCAAGGCTCTCTCTGAAGTTAGCATGACGATTGCCGAGGGTGCTTTTTTTGCTCTTTTGGGGCCTAACGGGGCGGGTAAGTCAACTTTGATCAATATTTTGGCCGGGTTGACGCGGGCAACTTCAGGTAAGGCTGCAGTGCTCGGTTATGATGTTCGGCGGCAATGGCGAAAATCTCGTTATAAGCTTGGCGTTGTCCCGCAAGAACTCGCTTATGATCCTTTTTTTACAGTCAGGGAGATGCTTACCCTGCAGTCCGGATATTTTGGTTTGGGAGCTGAAAACCGACCGTGGCTGGATGAATTAATTGCCGCCTTAGGTCTGGAAGATAAAGTCGATTCGACGATGAATCATCTCTCCGGGGGGATGAAACGGCGGGTGCTGATCGCCCAGGCGTTGGTGCATCGACCGCCGGTGGTTATTCTTGATGAACCGACGGCCGGGGTCGATGTCGCCTTGAGGCGTCAGCTTTGGGATTTTATTCGCGGTCTTAACCGAGAAGGACATACGATTATTTTGACGACTCATTATCTTGAAGAAGCCGAGAGCATGTGTGAAAAAATTGCCATCCTTGATCGCGGCAGAGTTATCGCTTTGGCTCCCAAGGATGAGCTTTTAAACCGCTACTCCTGGCGGCAACTGCGTTTGCAGCTGACTCCGGAGAGCGCTGTGGTTTTTCCGAGCGCCCTGGAGCAGAAAAAAGAAGCGGCTCCCGAAGGCGAACTCCTTTTGCGGCTGCATCGGGAGCAAGATCATATTGGTGAGGTTTTGGCGGCGCTGGATCAAGCCGGGGTCAGATTCTCCGATCTGCGGATTCATGAACCGGGTTTAACTGAAGTTTACACGGAATTGACGGAGGCCGAGAACCATGTTTAATTTGTACGGTCTCTATATCCTTTTTGCCCGCGAGGTTTGGCGTTTTCTTAAGGTTTCGATTCAGACGATTTTAACGCCGGTGATCACCGTGCTCTTATATCTGCTGATTTTTTCTTCGATTATTTCCGCTAGCCGGGAGATGTTGCCGGGAGTCAACTATTTGACCTTTTTGATCCCCGGTTTGATGGTCATGGCGATGCTGCAGAACGCTTTTGCCAACAGTTCATCAAGTCTTTTCCAGGCGCGTATGAACGGTAATGTTGTCTTTATTTTATTGTCGCCGATCTCTGATTTTGAATTCTATCTGGCCTTTGTCGGAGCCTCCGTGGTTCGCGGCGTTCTGGTTGGCTTTGGCGTTTGGCTGGCTGCCTGTTTCTTTGCCCTGGTGCCGATTCGCCATCCGTTCTATGCTCTGATCCTGGCTTTTTTCTGTTGTGGTTCGCTTGGGGCGCTAGGTCTGGTTTCGGCGATTATCGCCGACAAATGGGATCATATCTCCGCTTTCCAGAATTTTGTTATTGTTCCCTTCTCTTTCTTGAGCGGCGTCTTCTTTTCGATTTCCGACCTGCCACTCTTCTGGCAACAGGCCTCCTTTTATAACCCCTTTTTCTATTTTGTCGACGGTTTCCGCTACACCTGTCTCGGGGTCTCCGAGGTTTCAGTATTCACCAGTCTGAGTGTGGGCGCCGGTTTTTTTGTCTTGAGCTCGTCTTGGGCTCTGTGGCTTTTGCACAAAGGCTACAACCTACGAAGTTGAGATGGTAACTATTCAGCGCAAGTAGAGAAGCATCGTATATTGATGAATTTGCGGGTTAGCTGAATAGTTACATTGAGATTTTAATAATGAATTGCCTCAAACTGTGAATACCAGATTATCCCCTTCAACCCCGACCTTTACAATATCCCCCTCTTTTATCTTATCTCCCATAATTTCATATGCTAACGGAGTCTCAAGGTAGTTTTTCAAGGCTCGTTTCAGAGGTCTGGCACCATAGGCCGGATCGTAGCCGGTTGCGGCGATGAAGGTTATGGCGGCGGGCTCAAGTTGCAGCTTAATCTCTTTTTCGGCCAGGCGTTTTTCGAGAAGCGTGAGCTGAATTGTGACAATTTTTTCCAGGTCAAGGCGTTTGAGCGTATGAAAAACGATGATGTCATCGACCCGGTTGAGAAATTCCGGCCGAAATTGGCTTTTAAGGGCGCTCATGACCATCTCTCGCATCGCTTTGAAACTGCTTTCCGACTCCTCTTCCTGTAGATTTTCGAGAATATGGTGGCTGCCGATATTGGAGGTCATGATAATTACGGTATTCTTGAAGTCGACCAAGCGGCCATGGGAATCGGTCAGGCGGCCGTCATCTAAGACCTGTAACAAGACGTTGAAGACATCGTGATGGGCCTTTTCAATCTCGTCGAAAAGAATAACCGAATAGGGTTTGCGGCGTACGGCTTCGGTCAGCTGGCCGCCTTCGTCATAGCCGATATAGCCGGGGGGTGCCCCAATCAGGCGAGAGACTGCATGTTTCTCCATGTATTCCGACATGTCGATACGGGTCATGCTGTTTTCGTCATCAAAAAGAAACTCAGCTAAAGCCCTTGCGAGTTCGGTTTTGCCGACCCCGGTTGGCCCTAAAAAGATAAAGCTGCCGATTGGTTTTTGCGGGTCGTTAATCCCGGCCCGAGCCCGAACCACGGCATCGGCGACCGCCTGGACGGCATCTTCCTGGCCGATGACCCGTTTGTGGAGGTGATCGTCCAAATGGATTAGTTTATCACGTTCACCCTGGAGCAGTTTGCTGATCGGAATCGAGGTCCAGCGGCTGATGATAGCGGCGATATCCTCTTCGTCGACGACCTCTTTTAAGAGGTGCCCGCCATCGTCCTGACTTGTTGTAATTTCCAGTTGGGCCGTTTCACGTCTCTTTTCAAGAGTTGTGAGCCGGTCATATTTGAGTTCGGCTGCCTTATTGAGGTCGTAGTCGCGTTCAGCTTTCTCGATTTCGAGTTTGACCGCTTCAATCTCCTTGCCGATTTCGCGTAAACCGGCGATCTGCTCTTTCTCAAGCTGCCAGCGAGCAGTCATCGTTTTACTTTTAACCTGCCAGTCGGCGAGCTCTTTTACAAGTTTTTCAAGACGTTGCTTTGAGGCTTTGTCTTTCTCTTTCTTTAGGGCTTCGCGCTCAATTTCGAGCTGCATGATTTTTCGGGTTACTTCATCAAGTTCACTCGGCATACTGTCGATCTCGGTGCGCAGGCGGGCCCCGGCTTCATCGACTAAGTCGATCGCTTTGTCGGGGAGAAAACGGTCGCTGATATAGCGGTGCGAGAGTACGGCGGCGGCGACTAAGGCTGTATCCTTGATCTGGATGCCATGATGGACTTCGTAACGCTCTTTCAAGCCGCGCAAAATCGAGATCGTATCGTTGACCGTCGGTTGGTCGACCAAAACCGGTTGAAAGCGGCGCTCTAAAGCCGCATCTTTCTCAATGTAGAGGCGGTATTCGTTCAAAGTTGTGGCCCCGACACAATGGAGTTCACCCCGGGCCAACATCGGTTTTAAGAGGTTGCCGGCATCCATCGAACCTTCGGTTTTGCCCGCTCCGACTACGGTATGGAGCTCATCAATAAAGAGGATTACATTGCCCTGAGCCTCTTTTACCTCTTTGAGGACGGCTTTCAGGCGTTCTTCGAACTCGCCGCGAAATTTGGCCCCGGCAATCAGAGCGCCCATGTCGAGAGAGATCAAGCGTTTGTGTTTTAGACTTTCGGGGACGTCCTGAACAAAGATGCGTTGAGCCAGGCCTTCGACGATGGCGGTTTTGCCGACGCCGGGCTCACCGATCAAGACCGGATTATTCTTGGTTCGGCGCGAAAGTACCTGAATGACCCGGCGAATCTCATCATCGCGGCCAATGACCGGGTCGAGTTTGTCCTGAGCTGCGGCTTGAGTCAGATCGATACCATATTTTTCCAGGGCCTGATAGGTCTCTTCCGGATTTTGCGATGTGACTCGTTGGTGGCCGCGAACTTCAGTCAAAACCGTCAGAAGTTTTTCACGGGTGATTCCGAAACTTTGTAAAAGCGTGGCCAGAGGGTCGCCGGAAGCCGAGATTATCGCTAACAACAGGTGTTCAACACTGACATACTCATCTTTAAACTGTTTGGCTTCATCTTGAGCTTTAACAAAAAACTGACCCAGGCGTGGGCTCATATAGAGTTGTCCACCGCCGGCTCCGGTAACCGCAGGAATTTTAGCTAACTGCTCTTCCAGAGCCTTTTCGATCGCCGCCGGGGCAATCCCGATCTTCTCGATCAGACGGGGAACCAGACCTTCCGGCTGCTGAATTAAAGCCAGCGCCAGATGTTCAGCATCAATCTGTTGATGGTGCCGCCGTAAAGCCTGATCCTGCGCAGCCTCCACCGCTTCTTGAGTTTTTTGCGTAAATTTGCTCGTATCCATAATGAGAAACCTCTCTTAAATTTTATTGGACTTGCTGGTGTTTATATCAGCTTGTCGACTTCTTTTAAAGTAGTGACAAATCTCTTGCTGTCAAGGGTGGGGAAGGAAGTGTGGTCAAATTGCCTTTTTCAGAGGTTGATCATGGCGGCGATTTCATCGGCAATTGCCGGGGCGGCGGTCAGGCCGGGGGATTCGATGCCTAAGAGATTGATGAAGCCGGGAGCTCCGGCGGGGCCTTCTTCACGGATAATGAAATCGCAAATAGCATCATTTGGGCCTTGGAGGCGGGGGCGGATGCCGGCCATGTCGGGGATAAGTTTGGCAACGTCGAGTGAGGGCAGGTAACGTTGGATCTCTGTTGCAAATTTGGCGTGGCTCTTTTCATCGACCTGGTAGTCGGGTTCATCGCAATACTCAAGGTCGGGGCCGAAACGTAAGCGCCCGCCAAGATCGAAGGTGGCGTGGATGCCGAGACCGTGACCGCCGGTCGGCGGCGCCGGATAGACCAGGCGAGAGAGTGGTGAACGTCCGCTGTAGCTGAAATAGGAACCTTTGGCGTAGTGGATGGTGGGTGTCGGAATATTTGCTGAACGGCTTAACTGCGCCGCTCCGAGACCGGCGCAGTTGATGACAATGTTAGAGGAGAAAGTGAAATTTTCATCGTTATCAGTTTTGTAATTTAAATGAAAAGCGGCGCTAGTCGGGATTATCTCCGTGATTTTGCTGTTAAAGGCGATAGTGGTTTGGGCCTCTTTGGCTTGCTGATAGAAGAGGCGCATCAGGTTGTGAGAATCAACGATGCCGGTAGCCGGTGAAAGGAGGGCTGCTTTAGCTTTGACCTGGGGTTCCAAAGCTTGGCTTTCGTTAGAGCTTAACATTTTAAGCTCTTCAACCCCGTTCTCCAAGCCGCGTTTAAGGAAGTTGGCCAAATACTCCTCTTCATCAGTGGAGGTCGCAACTATGATTTTGCCCAAGCGTTGGTGGGCGATGTCATGATCTCGACAGAGTTGATAAATTTGTCGCCGTCCGGCGATACAGAGGCGGGCTTTTAAAGAGTCTTTGGGATAGTAGATGCCGGCATGGACGACTTCACTGTTACGGCTGCTGGTCTCCTTGCCGAAACCGTCATGTTGTTCAAGCAGAAGAAGTTCAGAACCTAATTTCGGAGCCAGCCGGGCGGCCAGAGCGAGACCAACGATGCCGGCTCCGATTATGGTAACCTCAAATTTTTCCATCAAGCTGGAATTGCCTTTTTGGAGTTTATAGAAAACCATTGGCGGCCGGCAATCAGAGCCAAAAGTATAGTTCCTCCACCACTTAAAGCATAATTAGGCCAGAAGAGGGCCAGGGCGGCGGCGGTCATGAGCAGGGTTTCGATAAGATTGAGGCGTTTGAGAAGAAATCTCTCCATGGCGCTGGTGAAGGCGATCAGGCCGATAGTCGTAAAAAACATGGTCATGACCACTTCAGTTGTGGTGCCGTTGCCGAGCAGCGGGCGGTAAGCCATGACAATTGGAATAATGTAAAGACCTTTGGCGATTTTCCAGGAGGCAAAGCCGGTTTTCATAGGCGAGGCTCCGGCAATTCCGGCCCCGGCAAAAGCGGCCAGCGAAACTGGCGGCGTGACATTGGCATCCTGGCTGTACCAGAAGACGATCATGTGGGCGACAATAATCGGCAGGCCCAAATCCATTAAAGCCGGCCCGGCCAGAATAACCAGAACAATATAGGAGGCGGTCACCGGCAAGCCGGTGCCTAAAACCAGTGATGCCATGCCGATAAGGACAATGGCCAGGAAAGGGCTGCCGCCCGAAAGCGAGACGACGAGGCTGGAAAATTTAAGTCCTAAGCCGGTCAGGCTGACACAGCCGACAATAATGCCGGCACAGCCGCAGGCGACCGAAACCATCACCGCATTCCGGGCACCGGCTTCGAGGCCGCCTAAGATATCTTTCAAGCTCAAACGGGTTGCTTTGCGCAACATGGCGGCAATTATGGTGGAGATAACGGCAACAAAACCGGCCATCATCGGACTGTAGTTGTTAAAGAGAACGTAGATCAGGATAAAGACCGGGATGAAAAAGTGGAGGCCGTTTTTCAAGGTTTTTTTGACGTTGGGCAGATCGGCTTTCAGCATTGGTTTGAAGCCCTCTTTTTTGGCTTCAAAATGGACGAAAAAGAGGACGCTCAAATAGTAAAGAATAGCCGGAACGATGGCAATCTTGACAATGTAGAGATAGGATGTATTGGTAAATTCCGCCATCAGGAAGGCCCCGGCTCCCATGATCGGCGGCATGATCTGGCCGCCGGTTGAGGCGGCGGCTTCTATGGCTCCGGCGACATGAGGTTTATAGCCGACTTTTTTCAT
>JAUVDU010000282.1 GCA_030595135.1 Deltaproteobacteria bacterium
TTTATTGGGATCAGGCCCTTTCGGTCGATCTCCTGGAGCTGCGTAATATTGCCGTAGTTGCTGATTTGATCATTACTTCGGCCCTCTATCGTAAGGAGAGCCGGGGGCTGCACTATAATATTGATTATCCCGAACATGATGATATCCATTGGCTGGTTGATACCGTACTCGAAGACGGTCAATGTTACAGCCAGAAAATTTAATAAATTATGAATAATGTAAAAACAATCAGTTGTCCCCTTGTCGATATCGATTTTGCTGATCGGACTTTTCCTTTTTCTTATGGACCTTGTCCGGATCGTTTGGAGAAATCGATTGCGACAGCCGGCTTCTTGCATCCGCCGTTACTGGTGGCCGGTGAGAATGGTTTCCTGATTGTCTGCGGTCGGCGGCGACTAGAGGTGCTCAGGAAATTAGCTGAGGACTCCGGTGAAGCTGAAATTTCCGTCAATCTCGCCGAAAATAGCAGCCTGCAAGAACTTTTTCGGCGGGCGCTTTGGGAGAACCTGGCGATCCGTGAGTTTAATCTGGTTGAAACGGCGGATATCTATAGCGCGGCTTTAAAGATTTTTACCGTAGATGAGGTTGAGAAAGAGATTATGCCGGTCTTGAAAATGCCTTTGCGGCCGCGTTTTCGAGGGCGTTGTCAGGCGATTGCCGATTTTTCTCAAGAGCTGCGTGATTTGCTGGCGGTGGGCAGTGTCGATGCGGAGACGGTTGACCTTATTAAGGAGTGGTCAGCCGACGAGAGAAGCGCGTTGATCGACTTGGTTACAGAGTCTAATTTACGGCGTAATAAATTGCGCGAGGTGGTAGGTCGTCTTGACGATCTGGCCCGTCGCGACCAAATTTCACCGCTTGGACTCCTGACGGCAGTTCGGCAGGCCGCTTTGGATGAGGCCAGCAATATCGATGTCGAACTGTTGCGCCGCCATCTCAAAGCCCGACTCTATCCCCAATTGACTGCGGCTCACCTTGAATTTGTTGCCCGCCAGGAGAAATTCCCCTGGCTTAAGCATTTTCGCCTCGAACCGCCGCCCGATTTTGAAGGGGGAGATTATCGTTTGAGCTTCACCTTTACCAATTCTAAAGAGTGGGAAAAAATATGTGCCGAATTAAATACCGTAGCCTTGGAAGATATCGATGACCTCTGCCGCCGTTCCTAATAACTATTCGCGTTCTCTTTTTCGGCCGACGACCGTGCTGGTTGAAGATGAGGCGGCCGATTGTCCTTTGGTCGAGTCGATTATTGAGCGTTTGCCCAACGCTGAAGTCGTTGTCGTTAAACGTCCGACCGGTGCCGATCTGGATCGTTTGAGTCAAGAGTTCGGCCCTCTGACAACATTGCTTTTAGCTCGGCATCGCGGTCGCTTCTTGAAAGCCTGTCCGGGAACTGCTGAGACTTATCGTTGTTGTCTCTATCAGATTTTGCATCTTGGTCTGGGTTGTAATATTGGTTGCAGTTATTGTGTTCTTCAAGGTTATCTCAATAATCCTTTCATCACCCAGTTTGTTAACCTTGATGATGCTTTTGCCGAGCTTGATCGTGAGCTGAAACGTCCGGGAACTTTTTATCGTATCGGTACGGGAGAGTTTACCGACAGCCTTTTTATGGATCCCCTGACCGGACTGGCCTCACGGCTGCTTGATTATTTCGGGCGTTGTCCAAATGCCGTGCTTGAGTTGAAGAGCAAAAGTGTGGCGATTTCAGGACTCCTCGATTATCCCGGCGAGATCGGCGAGACGATTGTCTCCTGGAGTCTGAATGCACCACGAGTATGTGCTCAAGAGGAGGGGCATGCAGCGACAATTGAGGAGCGTTTGACGGCTGCCGCTTTGTGCCGTCAGCGGGGTTATCGGATCGGGCTCCATTTTGATCCGCTGCTCGATTTTCCCGGTTGGGAGGATGAGTACCGGCAGACCGTAGCTTCTATCTTTACTCATCTTAAAGGGGATGATATTATCTGGATCTCAATTGGCGCTTTTCGTTTTATGCCTCAGGTCAAAGAGGTGCTTAAAGAGAATCATCCCCAGACCAATATTACCGCCGGTGAGTTTATTCGCGGCCTGGATGGTAAACAGCGCTATTTTAGTGCCATTCGGCGGCGGCTCTACCGTTTTCTGGTGACTGAAATCCGACGTTATGCCCCGAACGTTTTCATCTATTTCTGTATGGAAGATCAATATCTCTGGCAGGATACGTTCGGCCGGGCTCCGGCCGACAATCAGGAGTTAGGCCACTGGTTGGATAAATGTTGTTATCGTTATCATGGATAAAGAGCATAATTTTCTCATATTTACGCTGGCGGATCATTACTTTGCTCTCGATATTGCGGAAGTGGTGCGGGTTTATCCGGCGGTGGCGGTTGATCGTCTCGGTGAGGGCCCGCCCATTCTTTACGGTCTCTTTACGGTTGCCGGAAAAAATATTCCGGTTCTTGATCTGCGCTATCGACTGCATCTGCCGCGCCGCGAGCCAACCCCGGACGATGCTCTGGTGGTGGCCTGCGGCCAAGAGTCCGAGCTCGCTTTTTTTGTTGATACGATTATCGGGGTGCGCTCTTTTGCCGAGGGCGAGCTTTGTGAGTGTGCGACGATCTATCCCGAAATGGCCGAGTATGTCAGCCGGGTAACCGAGATAGATGGCCATAAGGTCTGGATCTATACCTTGGATCTTCTCTTTGCCGATCAGGATTTTTCAGTTCTGCTGCAATCTGTCTCGGCTGGGGTCGTCTCTTGACTATGTGAGTGCTATGAGTAATGCCGCAGTACCCATGATTTTACCGCAGATCGAAGAGTTGAGCCGGCTGATTAGCGAACGTATCGGGCTCGACTTTCCCCGGCGTAAATGGGATACGTTGCAGCGGGTTGTCGATGAATTGGCTGTAGAACTCAAGTTCAGCGATCCGCAACTTCTACTTGAGGAGCTGCTCTATTCGTCTTTGAGTGAATATCGTCTTAACCTGTTGATTGTTCGGTTGACGGTTGGAGAGACCTATTTTTTACGGGATAAGGGTGTTTTTACCGTTTTGCGGGATCATATTTTCCCGGCTCTGATCGAACAGAGAGCGTCCGAGAAGCGGCTTGATCTCTGGTGTGCGGCCTCGTCAACCGGTGAGGAACCTTATTCCATTGCCATGCTCCTGGATGAGAAGGCGGATTTATTGGAAAATTGGCAAATCAATATCAGGGCCAGTGATATCAACCTTGAAGTTCTCGAAAAGGCCAAAAGAGGGGTCTATTCACAATGGTCATTGCGGGCGACGCCGGAAGCTGTAACTCATAGATATTTTAGCAAAATCGGCAAGAATCAATTTCTTCTGGCCCGCCATATTCGCGAAATGGTCTCTTTTTACCAACTTAATTTGGCCGAAAAAGAGTTCGTTATGCCCGGTTTTAATGGTCAGTTAGCCGATATTATTTTTTGTCGCAACGTTTTGATCTATTTTTCGGCTGAGCTGCAGGCTCAGGTCATCAAGCGTCTGGTCTCCTTGTTGCAACCGGGAGGCTGGTTGTT
>JAUVDU010000143.1 GCA_030595135.1 Deltaproteobacteria bacterium
GGGCTTCCGTACAACGTAGTGGGTCAAGAATTACTGCCTCCTAGCGACCAACAACTAAATCATCGCTTACTGATCAAACGTTCGATCTCATCCGCATCGGGCATATCCTGACGGATACCGGCCCGATATTGATTAAGGCACCAGAGGTAGAGATTTTGCCGTTCATTGACTTTAACGATCTCATTAATGGTTTTTTCATCACCGGTAAACTGGCCCAAAAGAGCGACAATATCACGAAAAGTCGTCGGCGGCACCTCTTTCCCCTTGACTTTACGTGGCTTGGGATAGGTCTCTTCAGGGTCGGGATTGCCGGTCAGATCAATTTGGGCATACGGTTTACGCGTAAAAACCGTCCAGGCTCTGGAGTCGACCATCATCTTAGAGAGCCTGATCGGCAGATCATCGGTCGCCATTCCCTGACCTGTAGGACAGGGTGAAAAAAACTCAATCAATGAGGGGCCTTTGTAGGCAATCGCTTCGGTCAGAATGCGCATCGCATGCATCGGGTTGGACAATGAGAGACGAGCGACATAGACGCCGGGGATAACCATCGCCTGACCGACAATCTCACGATGAAAATCATCTTTACCCTGTAACTCCATACCATAAGGAGAAGTCGTTCGATTCGAACCGAAACGACTGGCCCCGGACTTCTGGAAACCGGTATTCATATAGGCTTCGTTATTGTAGATAATCCAGGTCACATCCTGATCTTCACCCAGGGCAAAATTAAGCCCCTGGTTCCCGATATCATAGAAAGAACCATCACCGCCAAAGACCAGAACTTTGGTCAATTTATCGAGATAGAGATTGCGAAAGGCGTTAAAAAGTGAGACCCGGGCGCCGAGACCGGCGGCGCTGGCGGTGCCGAAACCGTAATGGCCGGAGGGATAAACTCTGGAATTGTAGGGATTACCGAGACAAGAGACCTCGGCACAACCGGTAGCATTGACGGTATAGACATTAAAACCGTGATCGATCATATGCTGCAAGCCCCGACCATGCTCTCGGGTCATAAGGGTTGGAATCGAGCGATAAAAATCAGCAATCAGGCGCGGATTACGCCGCACCATCTCGGCTGCGGCAAAAACCAGGTTTTCAATAATCCCCTCACCACAGCCCGGACATAAAGTATGGCCGCCGGGAAGAAACTTCTGGCCCGAATAGAGCAACATCAACTGCTGCAGGTAACGACTCTCTTTAACATAAGGAGCGACCGTCGAGCTGACATCCTTTTCATAGACCTCGGAGCCCAGAAAACGTTCTTCACCCTCAAGTTTGACACTACTCTTGTCGACCATACTGAAGGCTTTTGTTTTACAGACCTCGACACAAGCCCCGCACCCTTTACAATACTGCGGCATAACATTGATATTAAGATAACTATCTTTAAAAACCGCATCACCATAACCGGTGAATTTACTTAAATCGAGAGGGCGAAAAAGTTTTTTCTCAGCTTGTGCCAGATCATCATATTCGCGATCATGAAGCACCGATACGCGCAAAGCATTATCGGGACAGGCCGCGATACAGAGTCCGCAGGCAATACATTTATCAGCCGCAAAAACCGGCAGTGAAGTCCCGATCAAACTGGCATCGTTATACTCGGAGGTACGGGCCGGAACAATATTGTGAAACTGATCCCAAGGGATATCTTCACCCTTCTGCAGGGGTTCAAGCACTTTTTCGATAAAGAGAGGACGATAGTTCTCACCTAAAACTGATGGAAAAGTCAACGTCGCATATTCATCATCCTCATGATAACCCCGGGAAAGAGGTGGGTCATAATAGATTTTTTTGGCCAGATCCCCGGCAGCAACCGGTTTTTTTGGAGCTTCAACCCGCGCTCCCGCCGTAGCGCTAGAACTAGAGTCGAGCTGAGCCGGAATGAGCTCGTAAGGAACCTCAAGCAGCTCCATATTAATATCGACAAGAGCCGCTTTCTGACCGGTAAACTTACCCGCCAATTCACTACGAAAGGCCTCGTTAAAAGCCTTGACCGGCAACAATTCGATAATCCGGTTAATCGCTCCGAGAATCGGGGTTCCCGGAAGGTTGCGCTTCAGTTGAGCCAGGGAAGCTCCGGTAGCATCAAGCAAAACCAGGTTAAATACAGATTTTTCAAGCAAAATTCGCACTTCAGGGGTTGCCTGTCGGCTGATTTCATCAGCACTCTTAACCGTATTAACGACAAGATAGCCTCCGGTTTTAACCCCCTTAATTAACTTGAGTAAACTATTATCAAGCAGATATTTATCGTTAAAAACCGCCAGGGTTTCCATCTTGCTGACATCAGAACAGTTACGAATCGGCGCGGTCGCAATGCGGGCATTCATAATCACCATACCACCCTTGCGGGAGGCACCATACTTGGCGCTGGTCTGAACGTATTTACCAGCCTTGGCAATAATTTTGGCCAGAGTCTCCTGAGCCGTCTTTACCCCTTCCGCCCCAACTCCGACAAAAGCGACACCAACTTCACTCTCGACAAAATCATCATGGATCACCTTTTCGAGAACCTGCGGGCCTTTGATCCCAACCCCATAAATCCCCATAGGTTTTTCCGCAAGCATATTTTCGATTACGGCAAAACAATCTTCAATACTAAAATCCTGACTCCCGAGACCATAGATCCCCGACGTAATAACCGGGTTAAAAGAGCGCCCGGTACGCTCATTGTAAGCCGCGTGTTTAACATCGCGCAAAAGATAGCGTTCATTGGCCAGCGCAGTTTTTTCCAAGACCGAGACAACTTTGGCATTTTGAATCCCCCGGGCCAGCTCTTCGGTACAGACCGGGAAAAAGAGTACCGGCCGTAAAAGGCCGACCGAAACCCCTTTGCTACGATAGTAGTCAATCGCCTCTTTCATGGTGCCGGCGGCGGCACCAAGACAGACTATTACATATTCAGACTCGGCCGCATAGTAGTCTTCGACCACATCCAGCGAGGTACCTAAAATCTCGTTCATAACCCCCATCGCCGCTTTAACATACTTCTTAGCGTTAAGCAGGGCCAGATCCTGTTTCATCTGGGTCGACATCGTCGTCCCGATATCGGTGAAAGTTCCCATGAGAACCGGGTTGTCAAAATCGGGCTGAAAGAGACGATTAGGTTCGCCGAGAAAATATTTAAGGAACTGGTCGGATACGATCTTGATATTTTCAATACTGTGACTTTTCTGAAAACCTTCCCCGGCAACAATCGCCGGCAACATCACCTGACGCTGTTCAATCGCCTTGAAAGCCAGAGGAATCAAGTGATGGAGCTCCTGATTGTCGGCACTCATAAACTGGAGCCACCCGGCCCCGCGAGCCGCGTAAAGGTCGGCATGACCATTATGAATACTTAAGCCGCCCTTATTGAGCTCACGCGTCTGCATCGTCATGACGACCGGCAACCTTTTACCGGCGACCGAATACATATTTTTATATTTATAGGTCAACCCTTGAGATGAGGTATTATCTGCATAACGCCCGCCCTGAGAAGCCGCGCCCTCAAGAAAAGCCATCGCCCCAAGTTCACTTTCCGGCTGAAAGTAGAAGATTCGTTCACCGAAGGCATTTACAAAACCATCCGCATAAGCCTTCGCCATACCCTCGGCAATCGGGGTTGAAGGAGTGATCGGATAACCGACCAGTCCGGTAACCGTCCGTTTCAAAACATTAACGGCAGCATTATTACCGTCACCAATAAAATCCTGCTGTTGACCCATGGCAGCAAAATCACTTCCCGCCTCGGCTTTAATATCCTGGACATATTTCTCGCAGTCAAACAAGCGAGCCCCATTAAATGTAAATTCAAAATCCCGCTTAAAATCAACTTTTCTTCGTTTCAAAGCCATCTTATAATATCTCCTTGATCAACTCTATTCCAGTATTGATATGAAGAAAGTTCCTATACGCTAAAAAGTTCTCCATAGCAACCTTAAATAGTGTATACAATCCACTAACAGAAGAGTAAAGAGTCTGTATTAACAATGCGATATATAATAAATTAAAAAAACAATCAGAAGAGACTTTAAAAAAATAATAGAAAGATCTGTAACTATTCAGTTGCCGCTTACAAACTGTCGGGATTGGGGTCATTGCTGGTACAAGGTGCGTCAGCACCCCAGGGCTTCGCTGTGAGCGTTGCGAGGAAGCACCCTTGGGGTGTGACCCCGTTTATGTGGGCGAAGCAAAGTTCAATGCAGTTAAATGCTACTTTATGGTGGGTCGCTGAATAGTTACAGATATAATTTAACCCAACCGGCAATGAGGTAAATCATTATCTGACCGATTTAAAACTTTGTTTACATTTGACCCATTGTTTGATTGACAAATACACCATTTAAGATATATATTATGCGCCGTCAAATTCAGAGCACGAGAGTAAAACTTTTCGAAAACTGTACAGGCAAGAACCTAAAAACTTTGGAGTCTGTCCGAGAATAGATATTAAGGGGAAAGTATCAATGAAGGTAAGCGAAATCATGAATCGGGAGGTTTTGAGCGTTGCTCCACAGGATCGGGTATGCGATGTAATCGATCTTTTTTTGGAAAAAAATATTACCGGGGCTCCGGTAACAGAACAAGGTAAAGTTGTTGGAGTGATTTCCCGCAAGGATATCCTTCCACTGATAACTACTTTTGATCTTGATTGCAGCTCATTGGAACAGATCCGACGAACCTGCGCAAATTTCGTTGCCGACCACATGAAGAGTAAGGTCATGACCGTGCAACCGGTTGAAGGGGTCGAGAAATGCGCCTTGATCATGACCGAAAACAACATTAATCGTCTACCGGTAGTAGAAAATGGTCTACTAGTCGGCATCGTCACCCGCGGTGACATTCTCAAGGCTCTAGCCCAATGCTACCACGAGTAGAATTATTACAATCCGGCGCTGCCGAAAAAACTATTGTAGGCTAGTTTTTGTAAGTCTTCAACACTACCCAGAGCCCGCTTTAGTTCAACCTGCTCAGATTCATTCAGGGTTTCAGGATCAAGGAAATAGTCGTATTTGCGACCGCTAACAATCGCCTCGACCTGAGAAACCATTTTGGCGTTTGACAACACCCGATAGGCTTTCTGTAAATCCAGTGAAAGCTCAGCCTCAAAATGGTTCTGAGCTTCAAGGTGTTTAATCCGTTCAATCGTGTTATTATCAGTCAATCCATACTTTAAGGCAAAAACCCGGGCTGTCATAATCAGAGGAGCCCAACCGTAAAGTTTCACATTAAACATCCCCCGGTGATCACCGCTCTTTTCTAAACGAAGTTTTTTAAACATGGTCAGCGCCACACTTGACATGATGGCACTGCGCGCCATCACCATCAGGGCACCAAAGTTGTCATGAATCATCTGATGAACCTTGTCAACCAGACGCTGACCCAGAGAATTGGATCCGGCACAATATGTAATATCCATCAGAATAATAACCCGCAACAGATTATCCTGACTTTGGTCATGAAAAATCCCTTC